>JAGROF010000023.1 GCA_020440405.1 Chlamydiia bacterium | reverse complement strand
GCCCATATCGACCATGGGAAATCGACGATTTCTGATCGCCTACTGCAAGTGACAGGAACAGTTCCTGAACGGGAGATGCAGGAGCAGCTCCTGGACGACATGGAACTCGAACGGGAACGGGGGATTACGATTAAGGCGCATCCCGTCACGATGTATTACGAGGCGCAGGATGGCAATACCTATCAGTTTAATTTTATCGACACCCCTGGGCATGTGGACTTCTCCTATGAAGTCTCTCGCTCCCTTTCCGCCTGCGAAGGAGCCCTTCTCATTGTCGATGCCGCGCAAGGGGTCCAAGCCCAAACCCTTGCAAACGTCCATCTCGCTGTTGAACGGAACCTCGAAATCGTCCCCATTCTCAATAAGATTGACCTTCCAGCCGCCGATCCTGAAGCAACAAAAGCACAGATTGAAGAGGTCATCGGCCTCCCCGCTGACGATGCGATTCTCTGCTCAGCAAAAACAGGAGAAGGGATTGGAGATATTTTGGAGCGGATCATTCAAGCGACCCCACCTCCCAAGCCTCCAGAAGATACCCTCTTAAGAGCCCTTATCTTCGACTCCCACTATGACCCCTATCGTGGTGTAATGATCTATGCGCGGATCATCAGTGGAGAGATCAAGAAGGGAACCCAAATCAAAATGATGGCCACCGATAAGAGCTTTGAAGTCCTTGAGGTCGGCATTTTTTCTCCAAATGAGCGTCCCGTCGAAATCCTCCGCCCCGGAGAGGTTGGTTACGTTGTCGCAAATATCAAAAAAACCTCTGATGTCAAAATTGGCGACACGATCACGAATTTTCGAGGGGGAGCTCCCCAACCTCTTCCAGGATTTAAGATCATCAAACCTGTGGTCTATGCAGGGATTTACCCAATCGATACCTCAGAATTCGAAAACGTACGGGATGCCTTGGTCAAACTGCAGCTCAACGACTCAGCCCTCCATGTCGAGCAAGAAAGCAGTATGGCCTTAGGTTTTGGATTCCGCTGCGGTTTTCTTGGGCTTCTCCACTTAGAGATTACCTTTGAACGTTTGCAACGAGAATTTGACCTCGATATTATCACAACAGCTCCAAGCGTTGTCTATAAAGTCACACTTTCGAATGGAAAAGAGCAACTCATTGATAACCCAGCCCACTATCCCGATCCTGCAACGATTGAGTACGTCGAAGAGCCTTGGGTCGTCTCGCATATCATGACTCCTTCCGATTTCTTAGGCCCCATTATGGCTCTTGGCACAGAAAAACGGGGCATTTTAGATAAAACCGAATCGATGGGAGGCAACCGTCTTCTCCTTACCTTCCGCTTCCCTATGAATGAAATCATTACCGATTTCAATGACAAACTCAAATCAGTCACGCGAGGGTATGGATCGTTTGACTACGAATTCGACAAATATGAAATCGGCTCGATTATCAAGCTTGAAATCAAAGTCAACGATGAAGTCGTCGACCCGTTTTCTTGTCTTGTCCACACGACAAAGTCTGAGTCAAAGGGGCGGGCAATCTGTAAAAAGTTGAAAGACGTCATCCCTCGTCAACAGTTTAAAGTGCCCATTCAAGCGGCCATTGGAGGGAAGATCATTGCACGAGAAACCCTCTCCGCCCTCTCAAAAAATGTCACAGCCAAGTGCTATGGAGGAGACATTACCCGGAAGCGCAAGCTTTGGGAAAAGCAAAAGAAAGGAAAAAAACGGATGAAAGAGATTGGAAAGGTAACCATCCCTCAATCGGCTTTCATGGAAGTTCTAAAAGCAGAAGAGTAAGGAGTATCTATTCAGTAGTATTGTAAGAAAAGAAGTCTTAGACAGTTTTCCTGTCTTCCTCGAGGCTCTTGTCTTGCCTCCCACCCTCCAATCCATGCCTTCTCGGCAGGATGGTTTTGTTAAAAATCCTCTATTTAACCCCTTCCCCCTTCACCTCCAAGCTTCCCATCTCCTCCACTCTGTGAAAACGAAGAAGAGATCCTCGAAGTACTCTAATGAAAACCAGGTCTCAGATGATGAGTTTCAATTCAATTGCTATGGGTTTGTGAATCACTGTATTCAAGAGGTGTGTCCTAAGGCTTATGACGAACTTGTCGAAGCTATGAACGGTCCCCTTGCAGAGAGTGTTCCTCCTTCTACTGATGGCACTCCTTGTCCCTTTAATTATGCTGCTATTTTTCAGGAGATGCCCCTGACTTATTGGACTGCTATTCCGGACTTAAGCGACGCAAGACCTGGAGACCTCATGATCTATCTCCCCCCTAAATATCAGCCCCTTAAAGAGCCCGATCCTCAAGCAAAGCGGACAGGGACCCACGCAATGATCATCGATACTGTCCATGGAGAAAACAACGGATCATTCCATTTCCAAATTATCGATTCAACGCGGATCCCTCATAGTAAACATGACTCCCGTTATCCTGGAAAAAATGGAATTGGGGAGTCTCCTCTTTTCTTGACCCCTTGTGGAGACAATTATTGGATCCAATGGAAGTCCGATGGAAGAAGGCAAGAAAAGGAAATCTTTCTCGCTCGGTTGAATACGCATTTTTCCTCTCCACCTGTTGTTGCCTAGCCAGAAAAATCCTTCGCGGCTAAGATGCAGAATATGAACCTATCCAGTATTAAAGA
>JAGROF010000022.1:9043-9394 GCA_020440405.1 Chlamydiia bacterium | reverse complement strand
CTAAAATCCGCTCCTTCAATTGCATAAGCAAGCCCTTCTTGCCGCGCTGTCCAGTAGATAAACGCTGCATCAAAATAAAAGTCCGCCATGCCTGTAATCTTAGGGGCTGCATTCGGTGTAATCGGACACTGTTCTTGGTACGGTGGAGGAGAATTATAGCCAAAAGCCGTTGCAAATAGCAGCGTGCAAAAAGGTAGAAAATGTCGAGCTTTCATGAAGCCTCCAATCATTTACATGTTTAACCCCTATTCAACAAAATAATTGAGTATTTCGCAATAATTTTCTACGCATGCAAAAAAAGGCCAAACGGCATGTTTGGCCTTATGTGAGGCTTGATGGGCTCGAACCATC
>JAGROF010000022.1:0-8991 GCA_020440405.1 Chlamydiia bacterium | reverse complement strand
CAAGGGGATTCGAACCCCTGTTGCAAGAATGAAAATCTTGTGTCCTAGGCCTGACTAGACGATGGGGCCAGAAAAAAATCTGACGTCTAAGAGAGAATTATAATCCCTAAATCACTAATAAATCAAGTCCAAAAATTCAGAGAAAGTCTCTTAAACCGCTAAGATGTCTTTTTCTTTCGCGTGGTAAAGCTCATCCACTTCCTTGCAAAACTTGTCGGTCAACTCTTGGATGAGTTTTTCGTCTCGCTTCATATCATCCTCGGTAAGGTCTCCGTCTGATTTGAGCTTTTTCACGAGATCATTTGCCTTGCGCCGGACATCACGGATGGTCACTTTGGTTTTTTCCCCTTTCTCGCGGGCATCTTTTGCGATTTCCTTTCTGCGCTCCTCACTCATAGGAGGAATTGGAACCCGCACGATATGGCCATCCACTGCAGGCATGAGATTTAAATTGGCTTTTTCAATCCCCTTTGCAATCGAGTTGGCCGTGCTGGGGTCGAAGGGAGTCACAACGAGTTGATTCCCATCAGCAACGGCAACGGTTGCGACATCGCGCATGCGCATCTCTGTTCCATACACTTCGAGTGAGACATTATCTAACATTGAGGGACTCGGACGATTTGTCCGCATCGCCTTCAGCTCTTCCTTATAATGGTCGAGAGCTTTTTGCATATTTTCTTTGCATTCATTCATACTATTCATCAAACCTACCCATTGGTTACGAGAGTTCCCCCTTTTCTTTCTGTGACAGCCTTGAGCATTGCCCCTTTTTCAAACAGATTAAAAACGTGAATGGGAATGTCACTTTCTCGACACAGAGCAATCGCTGTTCCATCCATCACATGAAGATTTTTGGTTAACACCTCTGCATACGTGAGGTGGTCGCTTTTCACAGCCTCTTGATGCTGCATCGGATCTTTATCATAGATTCCGTCAACTTTTGTGGCTTTCAAAAGGACTTCCGCTTCGATTTCACTCGCGCGCATCGCAGCCGTTGTATCTGTGGTGAAATAGGGATTCCCTGTTCCCCCTACAAAGATAACAATGTGCCCTTTCTCTAGGAAATGCAAGGCATGTGTCCAGTTGTAGGGCTCCACAATGCCATCAAAGTTAAGGGCGCTCATGACACGGGTTTTACACCCTTTAGTCGATAGAACCTGTCCTAAAATTAATCCGTTAATTGTTGTGGCAAGCATGCCGACATGGTCAGCAGGGGTGCGAGCAAATCCGAATTGCTCTGCCATATTCCCGCGGAAGATATTCCCTCCTCCAATCACGACTCCTAGCTGAATCCCAAGCTCATAGACTTCACAAATAGCATTGGCAATCTGATCGCAAGCCACATGATCGATGACCCCAGGTTTTTCCCCTTTAAGGGATTCGCCTGATAGCTTAAGGAGGACCCGTTTGTAGGAGGGCTTTGTCACTTACTCACCTATTTGCCAGCGGACAAACTCGACCACTTCAAGAGTCTTACCCGCTTTTTTTCCTTCACTTGCGACATAGTCTGCAACACTCATTGAAGGATCCTTGACGAATTTTTGATTGAGAAGACAGGCTTGCTCATAGTAGGCCTTCAGCTTTCCTTGAACAATTTTGTCCATAATCTCAGGAGGCTTATTTTGAAGCTGGCTTCGAGCAATCTCTTCTTCCTTCGCCAAAACATCCGCTGGAACATCTTCTGGTTTTAGGTAATCTGGAGCCTCTGCAGCCACGTGCATCGCAACATCACGCGCAAGAGCTATTTCATCTGCCGCTCCTTTAATAGAAACAACACAAACAATCTTCCCGCCCATGTGGGAGTAGACTCCTAGAGAATGGTCTCCTGATTTTTTGAAATTAAGAATGCGTTTGATCTGGATGTTTTCCCCTAAACTATGCACAGTCTCTGCACGGTACTCGTCAATGGTAAGCGCAGAGTTTTGGCTATATTTTTGGGAAACAAAGTCTTCAACCGACTTAGGTTTTTCTTTAAGCGCATCGTCACAGATGTTCTTCAAAAACTCCTTAAAGCGATCATTTTGGATCACAAAATCGGTTTCTGCATTGACTTCAATGATATAAGCCATTTCATCGTTTTCTGCGACTCCAATGACTCCCTCATTTGTTTCACGTGCACCTTTCTTGACAGCAGACGCCATCCCTTTCTTACGGAGGATATGGATCGCTTCTTCCATGTCACCCCCTGCTTCAGAAAGAGCCTCTTTGCACTTTGTCATCCCTACGCCCGTGCGCTTTCTTAGGTCCATGACCATTTGAGCTGTAATCGTCATTCTTTTTCCTCCTCTTCTTCCTGTGCTTCCTTTGGCTCGATTTTAGCTTCTTCTTCTTTTGCTGCTTCTTCCTTGCCAATAGCAATGCTCAGTTCCCCCTTCTTATCAATCACCACGTCTGAAAGCGCTTGAACAATGAGTTTAATACTCTTAAGCGCATCATCATTACAGGCAATGACATAATCGATGGGATCAGGATCGCAGTTTGTATCTACAAGAGCCATCACTGGAATGCCCAGCTTATTCGCCTCTGCAACAGCAATATGCTCCTTACTGGGGTCGACCACAATGAGCAACCCTGGAGGCTTGCGCATGGCCCGAATTCCTGAAAGGTTTCTGTCGAGCTTTTCGCGCTCTTTGCTTAAGAGCGTCATTTCTTTTTTCGTAAATCCTTCTCCCCCTGCAGCGATTTGCTTCTCAATACGCTCAAGGGTTTTCACAGACTGACGGATTGTCGTAAGGTTCGTGAGCATCCCTCCAAGCCATCGCTCTGCAACGTAAAACTCTCCGCAGCGCTCTGCCATTTCTTTAATGACATCTTTTGCTTGTTTTTTGGTGCCCACAAATAAAATGCTTTGATGCTTTGCCACTGTAGCCGACACAACGTCAATAGCAATTCGAATTTGTTGCATGGTTTTTGCAAGATCGATGATGTAGATCCCACTCCGCTCTTCAAAGATGAAGCGCTTCATTTTGGGGTTCCATCGTTGCTTCTGGTGGCCGAAATGCGCCCCAGCTTCGAGTAAATCCTTAATGGAAACAGTAATCGTTTGGTCTTTTGCCAAGCCTTGTCCCTTTATGTTTGACGACGGCATCCTAGCTTTTAGCACTAGAATTTCGGTCTTGGTTTAAAATTTAGAAAATAAGCGCCTGATCAGAATCGAACTGACACTAATAGCTTGGAAGGCTATTGTTCTACCATTGAACTACAGGCGCATTGTCCATCAGTTTTATCTCATCTGCGCCATTTTTTCCAAGTGAAATTTTTTCTCTGATTTCGAATCAAATATTTATTTTACAATTCGGTGGATGAATTTTTATCCTCTTTCAGGTATAATGGAGAGTCAAGATGGAGGCTATGATATGAAAAAGTTTTTACTCGTCCCAATGCTAGCTGCAGCACTCACCTTTCCCCTTGTTGCTGAGGAAGATACAACAACGGTTGAGCACGTCAAGTCGGAGAAGGTGGCTCCCCCCCAGCAGAAGCTCATCGATGAGGTTCTGACAGATTATCGCGAAGGACGCTATAATCAATTTTTGAAATCTATCGATGCCTCTTACAAGGAAAAAAGCAAGAACTGGGAGTTCAACACGGCTCTAGAAGAGCGAAAAAAACTCTCGGAAATGATCACTGACTACCAAGGACCAAAAGGGGATGTTTTCAAACAAGAAATCGCTGCCCTTCATGAAAAGCAAAACCGCGAGCTTGTCGAAGTTTGCCTCAACAACCCCAATGAAAAAATCAGTAGTGAAGTACGAGATATGGTCTTCTTTTCCCCAACGGCTCATGAACAAGAAAGCTTAGACTACCTCCACTCTCTCAGTCAGAAATTTAAGGGAGACGGCACCACTCCTTTGGAAAACAAGCTGATCAACATCGATACCGAATTTTGGCTGAAGGGACTCTCTCTAGGTGTTGCCCTGACTCAGGGACAGGTTGATCAAGAAACGTTCCAAAAACAATATATTGTCCTTCAAATTGAAAAGATGAAGCAAATGAAAGATGCCTGCCAAGGAGATCTTGTCGACGTTAAAGTGAAATCCTATGTAGATACTGCGGCTGATATCCTTCCTAAAGTGAAAGCGTCTGCTTCAACAAGACAATACCTGACAGCTCTTGGACGAGGTAAGGTTGCTCCAAAAAATGAAACCGAACAAGCTATGCAAAAAATTATGGCCGCTTACCTCCAAAAGGAAGGAGCGCTGATGGAAAAACACTTTCCGAATCAAGATTAGCATCGCATCGTCAGTTGCTAAATCGATTTCTTGATGCTATGCTTGAGGAATGAGTGCACGCGATATTCCTCACAAAGCTAATTCTGTCCTTCATCTCTTGCTCATCGCATTTTTGATGATTACTCTCCGTGTCTGGTATTTAGCGACTATTAAACATGAGGAGTATCAGGAAAAAGCACTCAAACCGCAAAGGCGAACTGTCGTTGAGCCTGCAGCACGCGGAACGATTCGGGACCGCTTTAATATTCCACTAGCCATTAACAAAGTCCAATACGACGCAGCGATTTGCTTTGATCGGATTCGAGAGATCCCCCTTGTGACTTGGGAAAAGAAAGGGGGAAAGAAAGTCAAAATCTATGAACGACGTCGCCATGTCGAAAAGCTTGCTGAGATGCTGGGACATGTGCTGAAGATGGATCCTGTAGCAATTGAAGATTTGATTTATAGCCAAGCCTCGATCTTTCCCAATACCCCTTTTATCATTAAAGAAGATATTTCTGAATCCCTTTACTACCGCCTAAGGTTGATGGAAAAGGATTGGGTGGGCCTGGCAACACAACGGGGAATCAAACGGTATTATCCACAGGGAAAGGTCGGCTCTGATCTGATTGGTTACATGGGCGCCATTAATCAAAAGCAATATCTTGCCATTGCCCAAGAAATTGAAGAACTTTCTCGCTTTATTGAACAAAGGGAAGAGGGGCTCCCTATTCCCCTTCCTAAGGGGTTTTTTAGTAGCCATGATGTGGAGCTTCGACTGGAAGAGCTGAAAGAAAAGGCCTACACCATCCATACCCATGTGGGGAAAACCGGAATTGAACGGAAGTTCGACGAAGCTCTTCGAGGGGTCTACGGAAAACGGGAGATTGAACTTGGAGCTAAAGGACGATTTATTCGGAATCTTCCCGGAGGGAAAGAAGCGGAATCAGGGCAGCGCATTCTCTTATCGATTTCTTCGGAGCTCCAAGCCTATGCGGAAGAACTTTTGACTCTGAGTGAAAAAGATCGCGAACGCCATTTTGCCTTGGCAGGAAAGGGACATGCAAAAATTCCCTCCCCTTGGATTAAAGGGGGAGCGATTGTTGCAACCATCCCCGCAACAGGTGAGGTGGTCGCTCTCGCTTCCTATCCTCGCTTCGACCCCAATGATTTCAACCTTACAGATCGCAATCGCGCGGAGAAAATGCCGCAACTTTTAAAATGGCTGGAAAGCCCAAGGCATGTGGGAGCGATTTGGGATGGGATGATTCCTATGGAGCGGGAATGGGTCACCTACACGGAAAAGGAATCCCTTTCTTGGGAAGCCTTCTTGAATCAAACTCTTTCTCAAGGATGCGCGGTGAAAAAGGCACTGCGAAAAGTCAAGACTGTTTACGAAGCGGTCCATCTTCAACATGTAATTGGCGCGATTCACAAGGTGATGGGACATGAAAAAATGGAGGAGACGATTGCAGCTCTTTATGGAGGAGAGGTTCCCACCCTTGTCAGCGAAATGCGGAAAGAAATCGATCCTTTCTTGACTCCGATTGAGCACAACCTCGATAAACTTCTTTTTCTCGATTTACTGCGCCTCCTAGCAAATGGGAAGGATTTTTCAGTTGAAGAGCTTGATGGAGTGCAGTCCCTTTCTTTAAGTCGCTACCGAGATCTTACACAGGCATTTGTCCGGGTGAAAAAGGAGATTTCAGAGAGAGTGGAAGCGCTTTATCATCAGCGGATTTTTCCTCTGTGGAGAAAAAAACATTTTAAGGCTTACCTCAAGGAAAAGCGGGAAGAAGAGAAAGAGCGAAAAACATATCCCCACCCCTATACAGATTACTTAGCAGAAGCGGAGCGCAAGCTTTTTAAAGAATTCTGGGAAACCCACCAGTGGAAGTTCTATGATGCTTATCTTTATGGCAATGTGGCAAGGGATCCAGAGCTCCAGCCTTTCCTTTTTCACCTTTCACTTAAGAGTAATGAAGCAGAGGGAGCCCTCTTAGAGTGTTTGGACTCTCTTCGAAAGGCGCAACTTCCTTTGGCTTTACTGTCTACTTTTCGCGCATTCAGCGAACTCTCCGATCCTCTTTGGGGCCGTTATTTTTCCCTCAGAGATAAAACACTGCAAGGGCTTGCAGGAGCCTTTTATCCTCGCAATGGCTTTGGCTACGGAAAATCATTTGCGTATGGACGAGCCACACCGATCGGCTCTCTTTTCAAAGTTGTAACGGGGTATGAAGCACTCAAACAAATCACTCAGTGTGGCCTTCCTCCTTTAGAAATCATTGATGAAATGAACCCGAACTTAATGACGGAAAATGGAATTGTCTTGGGGCGCCACCTCGACGGCTCGTTGATTACCCGACGCTATAAAGGGGGCAGGCTTCCTCGCAGTCACGCTTCTTTAGGGCGTGTCGATTTTCAAACGGCAATGGAACGTTCGAGTAACATTTACTTTTCTCTTTTAGCTGGAGAGGTGATCAACCATCCCTCAGAGCTTCAAAAAACAACCGAAAATTTTGGATTTGGAAAAGCAACCGGAATTGATCTGATCGGAGAAATCGGAGGGTATGTTCCTGACGATCTCTGGGACAACCGGACAGGACTCTATTCCTTTGCCATCGGACAACACTCCCTTGTTGTCACCCCTTTGCAAACGGCTAACATGTTATCGACAATTGGGAATGGAGGGCTTCTTTTAAAACCTCAGATTGTGAAAATGCGTGCAGATCAAAAAGGAGTGACGGAAACAACGCGCGAGGTTAAGAGGATCATCGAGATGCCTCCTAAAGTTCGAACGGAACTAATGGAAAGCATGCGACGTGTAGTCATGGGAGATAAAGGGCCTGTCCAACCTTATCGGATCCGTGCGCTTTATGAACATCCCAAGTGGATCCCTGAATATAAAGCCCTTCAAAATCAATTCGTCGGAAAAACTTCGACAGCAGAGTTTGTTTACCGCCCCACACTAGATCGAGAAGGAGGCCCTCTCATCTGTAAAGACATTTGGTTTGGAGCCCTTTCTTTCAAAGAGGGAGAGGATTACCGGATTGATATGCCTGAGCTTTCTGTGGTGGTCTACCTCAAATATGGAGATTATGGAAAAGAGGCAGCTCCCCTTGCAGCTCAAATCATTAAGAAGTGGAGAGAAATTACCGCTAGGAAGTACGATAGTCTGTGATGAAAACAAAGCTGCTTTACATTCTTACGCTTCTCTTAATCGCCGCTTTTCCCTTGGGAAATACTTTTTTTCGGGTCTTTCGCGGCCTCTCTGTTTCCTCTCTCCATTTTTTTGAGAAAACAGCCTCTTTTACCGTCTCCCTTCCCCCTCTTTTTCATAAGTATATCCACTTTTACGTCACTGATTTCTGGATCGTAGGGCTCCTAATCTTTGCGCTTGCATTGCGAGAAGTCAGTTGGAAAGAACTCTTTTGGAACCGCCATTCCCGTTTCTTGACATGTTACGGAGGCATTGCGTGCCTATCCATTGCGCTTTCCCTTTTTGCTACCTACTTTTTTCAATATACTGTCCTTCTTAACTTTCTGATTGCTACCACCGCTTTTCATCTCATCTTCACCCTTTTCAGTCGCAGGGAAAAGTGGATTCATCTTGCTTTATGGGCTTTTATAGGGGTTGCTGCATTGGAGTGTTTGATTGGAACGGGACAATTTCTGATGCAAAAAAGCTTGGGACTGACCTTTTTGTCAGAGGCTCAGATCGATCCCTCCATGAATAATATTGCGGTCTACCCCTTAACAGCAGGAAACCGCGCCCTTTTTGATAAGCTCCCCTGGGTTTCAAGTGACCAATCTCTCATCCTCCGCGCCCATGGAACATTTGATCACCCCAATATTTTCGGGGGCTATTTGGTGATTGCTCTTTTTGTGTCTTACTTTCTCTTTGTGGAAAGCCCACGCCGGTGGCAAAGAGGGCTCCTTTTAACACTGATTCCCTTGCTTATATTGACGTTAGCTCTCACGTTTGCAAGGGGGCCTGTCTTTGCCTGGATTTTAGGCTCTTTTCTCTTTTTTGGGGTGGGGCTTGTCAAAAAGATGCAGGGGTTTCTCAAGCTAGGGAGCCTCATTGGAGGGGCATTTCTTGGAGTGGCCCTCCTCCTTTTCCAACAACTGGCAGCAAGAGGGGGGTTTGTGAATTACAATGCGCTTTCTGGGGCTTCAGACAGCGGCCGCTTTCTCTACTATAAATTAGCCTCTCTTCTGTTTCTCAAACATCCCTTTTTGGGAATTGGCTATAACGGCTTTGCTTTATTTCCCTATGAGACTGTCGATGCCGCCCTAGAAGGAGCGAATCCTGCAGGGGCTTTGGCTCACAATATGTACTTGCAAGTCGCCTCGGAAACGGGAGTCCTAGGTATTGGGATGCTAGCGCTTTTTATCTTTTCTCTCACTCGCCAGGCAATAAAGCGCGCGATCACTCCCCTTTCTCTCACATTGATCACGATTGTATTTTCCCTTTTGCTCATTGGAATGGTTGATCACTTCCTTTGGGCTTACAATGCGGGCCGTTTGATGTTTTTGATCTTCTGCGGGCTGCTTGCTGCTTACACAAAAGCTAGAGAGTGCCCGTCACTTTCCCATGCAAAATAGGGCTGCAGTTCTGCAAAAGAGTGCCCCTCCAAATAAAGGGCCATAATGTCTGCACCACTTAAAAAGGCTTTGGGAAGAGAGTCTTGCAAATTCGAAGGAATGGAAAGAAGCACCACATCGTAGGCTTTTTTCTTTTCATCAAGAAACGCTTGAAACCGCTGGCTTCGCAAGATTT
>JAGROF010000021.1 GCA_020440405.1 Chlamydiia bacterium | reverse complement strand
AACTCAAAACGATTTCCTTCACCAAGGCTTTCTGTGACAGAATCCAAAAATTCTTGGACAACTCTTTGGACATCTTTGGGATCCATCGCTCTTCTTCGGGCGATTTCGTGAACGATTTGTTTCTTAGTGATGGTCTTCATTAGTCCTTAATTTGGTTGATCTTATGTGTGAGGAAATCTTTTTGACAGAAGGTTTTTGGGTCAGTTTCGACATCAGACATTAAATAGGGGAAGATGGAACCATCATCTGATCGATCTAAAATGAAAGGGAACCTTAGCTGGCCAAGGTCTTCTTGTTCAAGGGCCTCATAGAGGCGTTTTCGCATTTCTTCTTCTGTCATGGAGCCATAATGAATTAAACCCCTTGAAAAATCAAGACCTTAGGAAGAGGATACCCGTAAATATGAAACCAATGGAAATTTCATTCTTGAAAAGTTTTGAAACAAAGGAGCTATGACACCTTCCAATGAGGTTGAAAAGCACTTTCTAAGCCAAAGTACTTTCCTTACTTTTGCGTTGGTTGTTCTCTTAGAGGAGTTTTAGGGTGGTTTGTGATAATTGTCTTAGAGATCCCTGAGGAGTTTAAAAAACTAACGCCTGCTGTTTTCAAGGTGCCGGTTCCTGTAATCACGTTTGTTGCGGAAGAGTCAATCGTGGTTTGCTTGAGGGTAATAGGCTTTGAGGAAGTGATATTTAAAGCAGGGGAGTCTCCTGTGAAAAAATCCCCAAGGAAAATATTTCCTGTGGCTTTTTCAGAAAGATCCATTGTTTTTGAAAAGAGGCCAAAATTAATGAAAATTGTTCCTCCTGAAATTTTTGAAGGGCAGTTGAGAAAGGTAAGGTCTAGCCTGACATTTCCGTTGGCTATGAAGGGGCGAGTGGTCCCTGCTCCTATTTGGCAGTTATTTGTGAAGATCGTAGCGCCAGCGGAGTTGTTGACTACTCCATCTTGAGCGCTCAGCTGTGAGCCGCAGTCATTGATATTAAAAGAGCCTGTCCAATTGGGAAGGTCAAAAACCCAACCATCAGCGACGGCAAAAGAGCACTCCAAAATAGAAATACTCGCGCTTCCTGACGCGTTGCTTTTAAAAATGCTTTGCGGGCTGACTAAGCGGAGTCCTCGAACTGCAATAGAACCTTTTTCTGGGGGAGTGTGCTCTCCTGTTAAAATAGTGTGGCCTGCGTCTTCGTATTCAATAGACACCAGTTGGGTTTTATCAAAAAATGTAAGGTTTTCTCTGTACTCTCCAGGTTGAACGTAGATCATTCCCCCTCCTGCCTCCTGGGCAGCATTGAGAGCGTCTTGGATCTTTTGATAGGGAGCGTCTGGAGCAGGACCTACTACAAATCGAGTCACTTGACCCGCCCCTCGAAACTTCCCACTTCCTAGCGTTACTGTCTTTGCAATCTTTTCACTTTCTGTAAAAGACGCTCCGACGAGTGTGAGTGTTCCAGACCCTGTTCCATTGACTGCTAAGTCATTAGAAGACTCAATAATGGACCCAGCAATAGAGATATCGCTACTTGAAGACATTGTGATTGCAGGGGCAGAGCCTCCATTAAATCGACATGTATTTAGAGAGCCTTTGGCGTTTCCTGAAAAGGTAATAGGGTGAGCAAATTGAACATTGTCCATTTGGATCGAAGAACCGTCGCCAAAGTTCACGGGACATGAAATATCTGCCTCTCCAACGACCACTGTTCCACTTAAATGCATCGATTTAGAAGATCCTGAACCTAGTCCTGCGCTGAACATGAACAATGTCCCCCCACCCATATTATTGATGCCTCCATCGATTTCTGATCCAGGATTGATATCAAAAAGCTCAAAGATTCCTTTCCAGTGGGGGAGATCAAACGTATACCCATTTTTAACATTTAAAAAAGCATCAATGATCACAAGGTGTCCATTTCCAGCCTCTTGGCTAGAAAAAATTGCACGAGCATCACTTAAGCGGAAGTTTCTTACGACAAGGGTTCCAGAAGATGGGGGAGTATGCGTTCCGATGATTTCTACTTGTCCTTCATCTCCAAGAGCTGCTGCTCCCACTAAAGTGATCCCAGCTTTTAAGGCGGTTGTTTGACTAAAATCTAGATTTTCCTTGTAAATACCTGGTTGAACAAAGATTGCTTGGGAAATACCACCCGCTACCGCCGCCGCATCAATGGCTGATTGAATTGTGGTGTAACCGGCCTGACCTTTGGGGCCCACAACAAATGGGGTAATAGGATACTCATTAGGGGACTTGTGAGAGAAAGATCCTGAAGGCATATGTCTACTAGCAGCTTGAAGTCTGGAAGGAAACGCCGCTGAAAGTATGCAAAGCATTAATAACAAAATAATTATGGGTGTTTTGTTACCGAGTTTTTTAAGAAGGGTTGGGATGAATTGCATGGTGGTGGGTCCTTGCTTTTGCTGCAGTTTAGTATCTGACTGTTTTTTTAACCTTTAACTGAAGAAGAGCTTGTTAGTCAAGAAGGAGAACAGAGAATCATCGATCATCTATTGGAAATCTATGAAGTGTTAAGCAAGAATAGGCCCCTAGGGTTTTCGTTTCTTGATGTCATTCCAAAGAAGTGATAGATGGGAATTAGCAAGCAATTCAAAAAAAGGTCTGTCATGTTGAACTCTGCTCACAAGCTGCTTTTATCTTATTGGCAATATACAACTTTAAAATGGCTTTTAATCGTTACGCTTTTTCTGTTGGCCCTTCAGATTGCAATGTTTTTTTTGCCATCCAAAACCAAGAATGAAGAAGAAAAAATCTACACTATTTTCTCCGTTCTTTTTCTATCCTTTTTTGTCCTAATGGTTTTTTCTGCTGCTCTAGCCATCTCATTTTGGGTCGACAGTGGCCTTGGCTTAGGGCTCTCATTGATAGCAGGAAGTTTTGTAATACTAGGGGTTGTGTCTACCGTCGTGGTGTTTATTAGAGCGGTTAGAAAAATGCCTAATAAAGCTTCGTATTTTTGGCTATCTTTGTCCATGGTTTCAATGATTTTAGTTGGGGGCTTGATGATCAAAAGTGTAGAAAATCAAAAGAATGAAGCTTGCTTGTCTTTTTCTCAGACCCCAGACCCCAGCTTGGGAGAGTTTTGAAAAGTCTTTAGATAGGTGTACCATGGCAAAAAAAGGATCTAATTTTTCATCTTGGAAATCGGTATTTTCGGTTGCTCAATTCAAAAAGGATATGATCGAATCCCACACTAAAGACAAGCTGAGTTTTTGGGGAACCTTGCTGTATGTTGGGTTACCAGTACTTGGGGTTTGTGGGCTAAACATTTATCGAATTTTTCAATCCATTTTCGAAGGAAATGAGTTTTTGGCATCTAAGCAAATCATCTTTCTCGTTGTGTGTTTCGTTTCATGGTTGCTATTTATTAGAGGGGGACTGCTCTGGTCTCATTCTAGAGAGAAAGAAAAGAGGTCTTCAAGAAGCCTTTACACAGCTTGTGGTGGGTTTTTAATTTTATTTGTCATTGGCACTTTTCTAGGAGTACAACAGTAAGAGGCTATGATCTTCAAGCACAACCAAATAAATAATCAAAATTTCCAGGATGCTTGCGTTTCTTTGGTGCAGGCTGGAGATCTTGAAGCATTAAAGAACCTTTTGTCGGGGCGAAGGAAAATAGATATCGATACTCCAATTGGAAGGTTGGGATTGACCCTTCTTCACCTAACTGCGGTCTTTGGGGAGATCAGGCTAGCTAGATGGCTTCTTGAAAATCGAGCAAAAGTTGGCAAGCAGGAACCTTTGAGTGGGAAAACTCCATTGCACTTGGCAGCTTATTATGGGCACTTAGATCTTCTTGATCTCTTTCTTAAGCATTCAAAGAAAACAATGGCCGATAATGCGGGATGCTTGCCTATTCACTATGCCTGGGGTCCCTTAGAAAAAAGGTTGGCGTTCGTTTAGAAGGGTCTTTTTACCACTCATTTTCTTCATGGTTTTTCGAGTATAGACAGAAATCGAAATAAATTTTAAAGTGGCTTTTGAATAGTGGACATTTTCCTATGCAAAAAGAACATCAAGCGTTAATCGATCAATACAAGAAAAATGAGAAAATCCTAGAGAGGTCTGGAATAAAGACGGTTGTTCTGGAAGTCTTGATGATAGGCATCGTTTGCTACATGAAATCTATCCAACAGACTGCGAGTTTAAAAGCTAATATCATAGCAACTTCTTTAGTTACAGTGTTATTGTGCTTGCATTTTTTGGAT
>JAGROF010000020.1 GCA_020440405.1 Chlamydiia bacterium | reverse complement strand
AAGAAGGCGTTTGATCCCAAATAACCCAATCAAAAATCCCTGCATATACCACTGACATATACTGAAACACCCCAATATGGTGAGGCTCGGCATGGCGATATGCCTGAACAAGAAGCGTTTGCACAAGAACCATAGAAACTCCTGCTAACACACCCCAACCGATATTTGACACGAGGGGAAAAGGGGTGGAAAAGAAAAGGAAAGGGAGCAAAAGAAGCGCTCCATACCCATAGGCATAAAAATTAATCCGCCGCGTTGGCTCTGTCTTGCTTAGAATTTTAATAAGGATCATAGCAAGCGCTAAAAAAAACCCAGACCCCAGCCCAATCAAATCTCCAGGACGGCCAAGCGTGTGAAAGTTCGGGCGAATCATACAGACAATCCCTACAAAACCAATGAGAACAGCAACCCAAACCTTCCTAGGCACTTGCGCTTTTAAGATGATCCGCGAAAAAATGGGGATAAAGAGGGGCGTCGCATTGAAAAAAAGGGTCGCATTGACAAGCGGAATATACTGGAGAGAGATGACAAATAAAAACGTGGCAATGACCCCAAAAAAACCGCGCAAAAAATGCAGAAAAAAGCGTGCTGTTTTAACAGACGAAAACCCTTCTTTCCACACCTGAGCACACGCCACCACAAAGCCCGAAAAAAAGGCAATGAACGCCATCCAGAGAGCGGTTGTTCCTATTTGCCCTATTTTCTGAAACAGCCCAAAAAGAGCCATAAAGAAAAAGGCCACGATCATGTACAAAGAGCCTTGAATCATCCCTTTTACAAATGAACCTATCCGGAATTAAAAAATATCTTTAATACCGGATAGGTTTCAATGAAGAGTATGCAAAAGAAGCTCTTCTTTTAACTTCTTTAGTGCTGTGGGAATGTGATTTTTATCAAGATGTCCATCCCAAAGCTTTCTCTCTTTATATGTCTCATCTTCTACAGAACCATTCGAATAGGAAAAGATCAACACCTCGGCTTTTACATCACGAATTTTTCGTGCGACTTCATTTCCTTTGTTCCCTTTGTCTAAATTGAAATCAAGTAAGATGACATCATACTTTTCTGACAGAGCCAGTGTTTTCCCCTCCTGAGCTGTGCGTGCTGAGATCACGGTCCATTTAAACTTTTTATGACAAAGATTGGAAGTGATCAAATGCACAGCTTCCAAGTCATCAATAAGGAGAATGCGAAGCCCCGGGAATCCATCAAGTGATCCATTTTCACTCCAAGAACGAGGACGAGGCGAAATACCTTCCGCCCTTTCATGCCGATTCAAAGGGGCAGATCCCACGACAAGATAGTTAGAATCCATAAATAATCTCAAACTCGTATTGCTTATACGAGAACGTGGGCTTAATGCTTGAGGTTTCGTTGACCGACTGCCGCCAGGCTTGATAAATCGTGATATTATCTGTGAGAAGGTAAAGAAACTCTGCAGCAATCCCTTTATAATTTCCAGCTCCCACTCCCTCTCCAGCGCTGTTGGCTTTTCCCCGCCCTTTAGTCAAACGAGAATAAAGCCCTCGCTTTGCAGAGTTTCCGCGCCCAATCCCCGATCCATCAAAATCAGGAATCGCCTGAAGCTGCACCCATTGGTAGTTCAGGTCAAAGGACCAGTCCCATTGCTTTCGCAGTTCTCCGATTGAAAATCCTGCATACCAGGCCCAGGCTTGCCGCCTCCCATTCGAAACAACGGTTCCATGCGCACGAGGATTGTAAAGCCCAGCTGCATAAGCCGTCACGATTTTATCGAGAGGCTTGGGAACAAATTTATAGCCCCATATCCACTGAATGGGGAGAAAGCGAAACGCGTCATTTCTTTTTTCACTATGGATATGCTTCGTGTCCCAATAGACTCCAGAGATTTTAGAGTAGAGACCTGTTCTTCCAATATTGAGAAGCCCCAATTCCCCCACGTAAGCATACTGATCAAGCGATTCATCGACTAGAAACGGACCCCCATGGAAGTAAAAATCTCCCATCACATCAAAAGCTTGATCATACTTGTAGAGGATTCCATCCATGAAGGAGCCATACATGATCTTTGAGTCAAAGGTGTAGGAGAGAAAGCGGCGCCCGATTTCAAGATCCATCGTGTAGGTATCGGCATTGACAATCCGTCCTCCAAGGAAGGCACGCTCAAGAGAAACCCTTCCAAAGGTTCCGCCTTCTGTTCCGGCATCATTGTCAAACTCTAGTTTGATAGTTGCCCATGTCCGATCGTTGCGGTAATCGAGCATTAAATTCACTTCGATATCCCAAGCACGCATTGCCGTATGCTTGACCTCTCCTCCTGATCCCCGCTGCTTGATGCCATTCTTTTTCTCATTTGTCGACTGGAGTTCCGCACGCACCTCTCCACTGAGAGAAAGGTTACCTCCCCGCTCCTTCACGGTCACCTGACGTTTTGTGTTAATCCAGTCTCGAAGCGCTTCGATATCGCGTTGTTCGACTCCAGGGCTGCCATCATCAATGGCAAAGGCGGTCGCCGTTGTAAGTAAGAGTAAAAAGAATTTCAGAGTCTTCATGTATGCTTATTCTCATATGAAAATGAGAAAGCATTGTACCTAAGTGAGAGTTTTCAATCAATAGACATCCACATAGGAGAAGACCCTTCGTGTACTGGAGGGATCTTTTTTAGAATGATTTGCTGGATTTGAGAGATCATTTCTCTCCCTTTTTCCCTACCTTGCTCATAAATCTCTTGATTGTACCGATCAGAGAACATCCCGAGATCTTGAAAATTCATCCGAATGACCACATCGGCATTGCGGGTCACATACTCTGAAAGCTTCCGGTGAGAAATCTCCAAACTTCTGCGCGCGACACCAAAGAAATGATAGGGTTCTCGACTGCTTAAATCCTCTCCCACATCAATTGCAATCACAACCCGCGCTTTGTATTTTTTGGCCACATCTACAGGGATAGGATTGGCGGCTCCTCCATCGACGAGATACCGTCCTAAATATTTGACTGGATTAAATACTCCGGGAACAGCTGCAGAAGCATGGATTGCAGGAATCAGCTCTCCTCCCCCCAACTCTATCAGCTCTCCCGTTGAGAGATCTGTCGCAACCGCAATAAATGGAATCTGCAGCTGATCAAAGGTACGAGCTTCTAAGTTTTCTTTCAAAAAACCACGCAAAAGGAGTCCTTTGACAACACCAAAAGGGGAAGAAAATAAGGAAAAGTCCATGAGATCAGAGCGACGGAGACGAATCAGTAGGTTTTCAAGCCGCTTGACATGAGGTTGATCAGCATAAAGCGCTCCAATAATGGCACCTGCGCTACACCCCACAATGAGGTCCGGATGAATTCCTGCCTGCTCCAACTCGTAAAGAACCCCCACATGAGCAAGTCCTTTCGATCCTCCTCCCCCTAGAACAAGGGCCACCTTCACAGGCTCTTCTGGAGGCTTAAAGGCAGGAATCGGCTCGGGATCCACCATCGAAAGCTTCATCGATGTACACCCCACACAAAAAAGAAGAATCAAATAGGCGACTTTCATAAAACAACCCTACCATACTTTATAATTTTCTTCGGAGTAATACCTATTCCAAGAAATGGTATTAGCTTAAATTTTTAAAATGAAAGCACTATAGATAAGGAAAGTTCAAGGCGCCCGATGCAAAAAGCCCAAATTGGGCTTTTGAAGCAGGGTAACGATGAAATTTTCCATAGGAGGTACTTAAGGGATGAGCAACTTGCGCAAGACATTATCTAGAATTTTATATCTGCGGCAAGGGTGATGGATTGTTCATCAATAAGGCGAGCTTCCACAGTGGCTGCAAACCGATTTCCCGTGGAAAGTGTGGTGCCGACTACCATTCCAAACTTACGCCGATTTTTTGTTTTAAAATGACGCCCAGTGGGCAAAAAACCTGGAGGAAGGTGTCTAAAGTTGGCACCTGCATTGGACCATTTTGCCCCAATGTAGGGGATGAAAAAGTCAACTTGATAAGACGCGCCCAGACCGATCTGCCATTCATAAAAACGGATTTTAGATCCTGCGCGAGGATTGACGAGCACTCCATTTGTGGTGATCCATTTAATGTTGGGCTGTGCGCGTTGATAGGCGCCATCGATTCCAAAAGATAGCCCTTTCCACTCATAAAAATTTCCTCGCACGCCGACTCCCCAGGTGAATTGGTCATAGGTCTGGTATTCCTGACGGACACCTAAGCCCGAAGGACGGTTTGAGGCAAAAAACCGGGCGGCCCCCGCCGATCCATAGAGCTCAATCCGATCGATCAGATTAATTGTGAGAACCCCTTGGTCAGCGATATATTCAAAATCATCTAAGCGTCCCGAAATTTTTGAAACCGCTTTCATATTCCGGTCAAACACCCAGTCGCGCTGATATCCCGCTTTCACCGCAAACCAATTTTCTTTGCAAAAGAAAAACCCTTCCTCAATTACCTGAGGGCTTGAAGGATTTCCCATATAAAGTGCCAAAAGGGGCTGCGTTAAAATCAGGAGCAAAAGAAATTTCTTCATATTCCTGAATCATAAAAAAAATCTGCTGTGAATGCAACTAGATAGTGTCGTCAAATAATCTATGCTGGGAGGGAGCTTTCTATGAGAAAAATTCAAGGCGCCCGATGGAAAGAGCCCCAAGTGGGCTCTTGAAGCAGGGCAACGCTGAAGTTTTCCATAGAAAGATCAAAAACAGCAGAGAGGATTTAACGACACTATCTAGAACCTAAAGCACCCAGAGAGGGAAATAGATTTTTCGCCGACCATGCGGGACTCTAGATTGACGCTAATATTTTTTCCTTTGGTTACGCCCACACCGAGGAAAAGAATGAAGGGTTGTCGGTTTTCAAGCTCTTCGTCGGAGACCTGAAAGAAAAATCTGAGGTCTTCTGGAATATTATAGAGATCGGAGTGCATTGAAGAATAGGCCAAACCGATGTAGGGAACAAAGGGGCCGACTTCTCGGGAAAATCCAATGCCAATTTGCCATTCATTGTACTTAAAGCGGGCACCAGAGGTGCGCCTCGTTGTTCCATTTTCTAGAATTTCACTCACCCGCATGAAAGAGCCTGAGTAGAGTGCATTGACTCCCATAACCATCTCTTCCCAATACACCAAAATGATCCTTCCTCCGACCGACCAAATTAGTTGATTATCGGTAAAATATTGGAGTCGCGCGGTATTTGTCGGACGCTGCGCAAGTTCTAGTTTCATCACTCCCAGTTTTCCATAGAACTCAAACCGATCACTCACGTTAAAGGTAAGGGTTCCTTGGTTCTTTAAGGAGAAGTACGTGTCAAAACGATCCCGTATACTTGAATGCCGCTCTTTGACTTTCACCCGTTTATCAAAGGTTTGGTCCCATTCGTACCCTAGCTTGATGCCCCACCAATCATCTGTAGAAATCCACACTCCTGTTTCAGGCATGTTGGGGGCGGAAGGGTTTCCATTATACAGCGCAAAAAGAGGAAGAGAAAAAACCAGAAACAGAACAGACCAATTTTTCATAGAATCAACGATATGAAAAACGGAGAAAAAATACACTTAAAAAGCTAAACAAGCTCCAAAGTTTAGCCCCTGTAGCCCTATATTTCCATAAGCATATCGAGAATTTCTTCCATCAATAATTGAACCTTCTTGCAAGGAACGATGCACTTCATGAAGATTAAATAATAGGTTCAATTCATACTGCACATAAAGCTTCAAAACAATTTTGTTAATCATGATTCCCCAATTTGGTCCAAAAGCCAATTGCATATGAGGGACAATCCGATGATCACCAAACTCAGACTTATCCTTAAAGAAAGGAGGAAGGTTTTGAGGAGCTATGATTTTCATTCGATATTGATTCTCATAATAGCCATATAGAAGCGCTGTTGATAAAGTCCCACCAAGACCAAACCCATAGCAAAGATACCATTCTCCCTGGAAACCTCCTCTAACCCCTCCCCCTGAAAAATTCCAATTGCTTACGAAAGAGTTTTCCTCATTGTTTGAAGAAAAATATTTCCACTTCCAATTATTATCAAACCAGCCCCCAGTAGATCCCATAAAGAAACGGAAAATCATGTCTTCTGAAAAGAGGATTCTTTTCACAATTAAAAGATTAGCCAATGCATAACTAAAATCGATGGAGGTTGTCGCCCTAGCTAAAAAAGCATTTCCAGAGTCAAACGGATGCGTTCCAATTAACATATCAATAGCAGGTTTACTGACATGATCAGACCCATCTGGATGGATATAAGTAAAATTTCCATCAAGCTCCCAATTCCTAGATTGAAATAATCCTCCAACGCCAACACGAAGTCCTGCAGTCCAGTCATAGGAGGCTGATTGGACTGTTCCGTACTGACCGAAACCTCTAAAAGCTCCAATTGTTTGCTGAGGGAAAAACTCTGAAGGCTGCCCTTTGACTGCATAATCAACAGCATTTTGTGTAGGCTTCCAATAAAAAAGCTCTCCATAGGCAAAAAAGTAGTTCTTGTCAGAAACAGGACGGTATTTCGAAATATCGCAGCCATTTGAAGAACTTATTGGGACTTCCTTAGAAGGGTTTTGGTCTATAGCAACAACAATTTCTCTAGATGGGGAAGCCCAAACACCCACACATATCAACAACAGCAAACTGAATCTTTTCATGTTTTTTTCCTATTCATATGGAAATCTAGAAACATAATTTAGAATTTTAAGATTGTCAATCAAAATTGGATGGTTTTAAGTTCCACTCAGTAATCGTCCAACGCTCGTGAAGATATTTAAAGATACAAAATGCACCTGTGCTGACTTTGATCGGATATTTTTGCGCAAAAGCAGCAAAATTCCCTGTTAAGTGGGGAGAAAAGCGTAAGATCCCATTACTTGTTGTCACAAGGACTGTTCCTGTCGGATACTTTTCGTGCATATCTTTAGCAAAAACTTTCCAATTGCTGATAATTTCATCTGGGTCAACATTCCACCCTTCAGGCACTATGGCGTGCTCGTTCCATGCTTCTATAGCTTGCACGCCAATCCGACCTATGACTGCTTCTTCGGTCTGGTTTTCGTCTGGGCCATAATCAATCTCTTTAAACATCTCTAAAGGAATAACAGGAGCGTTGGATTCAAGCGCTTCTAGGATGATATCCGCACTTTTTCGGGTGCGCAAGAGAGGAGAAGAGTAAACAGCGTCGAGCGAAATATTCATTTTTTGCAGATATCGCCCAATACATTGAACCTGATAAACACCTGAAGAAACAAGAGGAATGTCTGTTCTCCCTCCAACACGGCGAGGAGGCTCGCCTTTTTCAAAAGTGTTTCCATGGCGAGCGATAATGAGTGTTGTCATACACTTACTTCTTGTAACAATTGCTCTACATACTCCACATCTTTGGGACTATCAACACCAATGATTGGAAGGTTTGCGTTTTCAAGCTTCACTGCATTGATGGTGTACCCATTCTCTAGGAAACGTAGTTGTTCTAACCCTTCTAATCTCTCATATTTAGACGGTTCCCAGGAGGTATAGGCTTTAAGCGCTGCTGGAGAATACCCATACATCCCTATATGTTTGAATACTGGGGATCGTTCATCGGATGCACGGTATTTATCTTCATTGCGAATAGCAGGAATAATGTGTTTTGAAAACCAAATAGCCTGCTGTTTGTCATCTACAATCACACACGTGCCACTAAAAGGTGTGTGTGTTTTGCTCTCTCTAAGTTGATCAAGAGCCTCCCAACTCAGTTGGGTAATAGGAGTCACGACTTGAACTTGAGGATTTTCAATAAAAGCATTGATCAGAGCGGTCAAATAATGTGGTGGAGTTAAAGGGGTATCTCCTTGAAGGTTGATCACAAAATCTGGTTGTGGGTGGCATCTTAAGACAACTTCATGGACCCGATCTGTTCCTGAAGGACACTCTGCTGGGGTCATTACCCATTCGACACCAAGTTCTTCGCAGTGATTGCTAATCCTTTCATCATCAGTAGCAACAAAGATCGAAACTCCTTCCTGGTCTTGCGCAGCAATCCTGGCGATTTCAACCACTCGACTAAGCATGGTTTGCCCTGCAATTTTTATAAGAGGCTTACCCGGTAACCGTTTGGAAGAGTAACGTGCTGGAATAATGATATTAATTTTCATGAAGCTGTTTTTTGATAAGGGCTTTTTCTTCAATACTGCTCGAATAAAGAGGGGGAAGCATGACTTCCTCACAAAATCCCTGGAGGTTCATCACTGTTTTAAGTGCAGGAAGGGATTGGTTGAGCGTTCTATTTTTGAGATAAATTTGACTGGTTTCTAAAGTTTTTTCCCATAGAGCTGTAGCGGCTTGTGCATCCCCAGAGTATGCGGCATCATATAAATCCCGATAAGCTTTGGGAATAATGTTGCCCGTACTCGGCACAATTCCATCAGAGCCAAGCAGCAACGCCTTGACAGCCAAAGTCTCTGTCCCTGCAAAGTGCGAAAAATCCTCGCGGTCTTTCCACAAGGCAATCGCTTCTTCAAAACGTTTTTCGTCACTTTCAGAATCTTTAATCCCTACAATTTTAGGGTGGTGGCTAAGCTCATCTATGACCTTCAAAGGGATCGACATATGCGTTGTCAACGGGATATTATACAGGATCAAAGGTCCTGGGATGCTTGTGGCAAGCGTTTCATAATAGCGAAGCATTTCATCTGAAGACAGTGCGTAATAACTGGGCAATTGAGAGACAACCACATCAACACCAATATCAAAATATCTCTTTGCTAACTCAATGGAATCATTTAAGCAAAGATGGCCGATGCCAGCATAAACAGTCGCCCTTTTGCTTGTTTGACCCACAACGGCTTCAGCTAAGCGGATCCGTTGCGCATTTGACATCGAGGATCCCTCGCCTGTCGTTCCCACAATAAAGGGAAAAGTCCCTGAGACGACCAAGTGTTCAGTAATTTTTTGTGCCGCTTTAAGATCAATGTCCCCTTTTTCCGTAAAAGGAGAGACCATCGGCACCACAACGCCATGATATTTTTTTGGATGTTTCATATTAGGAACAACAGTACTAAAAAATGCTAATTCTTACAAGAATAACGCCTAAGAAGGTGTATGCGAATTTTCTCTAAACTTTTTTGAGTTTGAGGGCGATGTCCGAAAGGGAAGCGCCGGAAAGATCGCTGGGACGCGTGAGAACCCCCCAAGAGGCGGATGTTGAACCGTCTAGATAGGGACGCCAAGGGGTCATGGGAAAGGTGCGTGTTCCATCGGTGCTCACGCGGTAGAGGTCGAGTTCTAGGGTGGCGGGATTCACCGCAAAGGCAAAAAAGTAATCGGCCCAATTGGTGTCTGCAAAAAGGAGGGGCTTGGGAGGCCGAAAGGCTTGAAAAAGTGCGTTATCAATTGCCTCTTCTTGTTGCGGAGAAAGATCCATAAGATACGCGCGAAAATCGGGAAGGGAAAGGGGCTCCCCATGAGGATGAAAAGAGCTTTTCACCACTTTTTCCCCAATCAGCACTTGTGCCTTTTGATCTAAGCGGATTCCTCCAAAATATGCTTTTCCTGGCTCGATGACATGATCACGGATCCAGGTATAGGTAAATCCCTTGTCAAGCCAGCCTTCTTTAAAGGGAGAAAGCCCTGGTTTAAGAAGAAACGCATGTGTGGGAGAATAAGCAAGAAGACTTGCAAGGGGATCGACTTCAAAGGGTTTGGTGACGGGGTAGGGAAGTGCTTTTAAAAGATCGAGAAAGAAGGTGAGTAAGTCGGTTGGGTTTTCGATTGGTCTTTTTTCTTCAGCAAGCTCTCCTTCAATGCAGTAATACCCCTTGAGAAGGGAGTGCATATTCCCTCCTGAGGTATAGCTCCAAGGTTTTTTCTTTTTCAGTGCAAAGGTGAGAAACTCTTCGGTTTGAGTGTAATGCACAATGGTTGTCGTGAGGGCTTCAATCTCTTTGACTCCTTCTTCCCATTCGCAAGCATTCGTCACTTGAGGTTCTACTGCAAGAAAAAATTGACGCAGAGCAGTGACGAATTCCTGCTGGTTATAAATCAATGTCCAGGCAGAAGGATCGCTCCGCCCATGTTTATAACACAGGCGAAACCCTGCTGGGCTATCTTCATAAAGCGTCTCATTGAGATGTTCAATATCGGCGTCATAAACTTCCAGAAAATATTCCTGAAACTTTTCTGCATATTGGGTCATCAAAAAGGAAAAAAGTTGGGAAAGGGATTGCGCTTTTTCGCTGGCTTGATCACGGCTATCCTTACATCCATAGGCATGGTTGGCGCGCACATCTAACTCTCCTTTTCGGCGGCGCATCCGATCGGGATTGTCGGCTTGTCGAAGCAAAGCTTGAGACATGCGCATTTCATCTACAGCGCGGACATATTCTTGATGCAACTTTTCCACTTCTTGATTCGCTTCATCCAACTTTTCTTGCAACACTCCATAAATCAATGCTCCAATGCCTCCTTCTTCTTTTGGGTCTAGGCCAAGAGACTGATAGAGGTTCCAACGACTAAACGTTGTTTTGTAATCAGAAAACGAGGCAAGGGTGTATTCCCAGGCACGTAAAAGGGGGTGATCAGACAAGCGTTCTCCCCATTTGGGGCTGATGGGAACAACAAACTCTTGTCCTGCAAATGTTCGTTTGAGCTGTCCAAGCATCATCAGGTCATAAAGATCTAAGAGAAGGTGCTTAGGTTGCTCGCGCTGGATAAAAATAGCAGGTGCTGTTGCAAAACATGACCCTACAATTTGTCTTAAGGGGCAAAGAACAGCGGAGGCCACCCCCATTTGAAGGTGAATATTTTCAAGCTTTTGATTTTTAGGAAGACTAAGGCTCATGCGAACGAGAGATTCGATATAGGGACTTGCAACAGGAAGGGTAAAGCGTTTGAGTAAGCCTTTTGCTTCCTTAGTTTGGAGATAACGGAGACCGCGCATAAAATGCTCATCCCAAATAGTGCGCGGGGTCAGTGTAATCTCGTCTTCATTGAGCAAAGCATGGGCTAAAGTGCGGGCTTGCGCAAGATGGTGATGCAGAAGGGGGAGATCAAGGGGCATATTGCATCCAAAGGGGAAGAACCTTGCTGAGATACGTCATAAACTTCCATAGCCCGACATTATACTCTTCATTTCCAAAAGGATCTTCCACTTTTTCTGGATAGGCAATCCCAAGTCCAAACAATCCCGGAGCGAGGATCCCATTCCGATCGTTGCACACCAAATCGGGAAATTGGGCAGTTTTCGGCGGAGTGCGGGGAGAAAACCCTACGGTGTACACAACTTTCGTACATGAAGCGAGCTCCTTTTGAAAGTTGGGATCGGAAAAAGGGTACCTCTTGAGACGCTCTGGCCACGTTCCATCAATATGTTGGCGCGCCCACGCTGCCGACTCTCCTTTTAATCCAGTATTATCGAAGAGGATCCAATCCCCCATATAAAGGGCATATTTATTCGGGGACCGATAAAAATTCAGGATCTTTTTTACTGAAGTTTTCAAGAGGTTTTGCAATACAATCATCGAAGAATGGGAGGATCCAAATACAGCAACGGTATCGTTTCCTAGATTCTCTTTTTCAAGAAGTTGATCATTTAGTGCCGTTTCAAGAGGAATTTCTTCAAGGTTTGGAAAGTTGAGTTTTTTGGGAGTGGCGCCAATGGCTAGAACCACATTTTTGGATTGAATGGCTTCGCTTCCAAGACCCACTTCCCATTGTTGATTTTTTAGTGAAAGCGTTGTCGCTTGGGCTTCGTAAGGATGAACGGCGACTTTCAAGTGATCGCTGACCCATTTAAGGGGAGCGGCAATTTCTCCTAAAAGACAGGTTGCCTCAGGGTTGAGATGTTTGATCTTAAAATCTGGAGCCATCCGAAAACGAAAGACATCACACTCTTCTAAAAATTTCGTAAAGAGTTTGACTTTGGTGTTGCTGGAAACCCGTTGCCACTTCTCTCCTAGATCTCCCACTTGAAACCGCGGGTCTACCCATGCAATGTCAAGCGGCTTCACACCTCCATCGATGAGTTTTCCCACTGCAGCGATGCCCGCAGGCCCCGCTCCGATAACTGTCCATTCAAATGATTTCATGATTATTGTTACACCCATCCAGAGGTTAAACCAGCCCTTTAATTTCCGCAAGGCCGATTCATTTATTGTTCAAAATTCTAAGCCTAGCTATCAAGAAAAATAATAAAACAAGTAAGTGTTTGGATATGCGCAAATGTTTTCTTTTTCCCTTTTTTGTGACCGCTGCTTCTCTTCTTCATAGTGTAGTAGTGAATAACGCAACAGATTTTAACAATGCAATTGTCGCAGCAAACGGTGGGGGTGATCCTAACATTCAGTTTGGATCCAGTTTTAACTATTCCCAACTCTTGCAACCTCTTAACGCCAACAATGTTCTAAATTCTCTCAACAACACCTTCACAATCGACGGACAAGGTCATACATTAACCGCAACATCTGGACCTTACCGAGGTTTTTTTGCACGAGAAAGCTCTGGGCTTGTAACGATTCAAAACCTTACGATTAATAACGCACATGCATATGGAGGCGATGCCTCTAGTCGTGGAGGGGGAGGGCTAGGAGCTGGAGGAGGAGTATTTCTTAACACTGGATCTACAGTAATTCTTGATAACGTTATTTTCAATAACACCCTAGCAAGCGGAGGAAATGGTACGACTGGAGCTAGTCTTGGAGGAGGAGGCGGCGGGGGAGGACTGGAAGGAAACGGAGGAAATGCTTTTCAGGGAGGAGGCGGAGGAGCAGGATTTACAGGAAATGGGGGTGCTGCTAGTGATGGTGGGGGCGGCGGCGGCGGTTTCAGAGGAAACGGAGGAGCCAGTAGTTCTGGCAGCGGGGGTGGCGGCGGCGGGGGTGGTTTTGGCGGTGCTGGAGGAAATGGTGGCTCTGGTGGAGATCGGAAGAGCGTCGGGGAGG
>JAGROF010000019.1 GCA_020440405.1 Chlamydiia bacterium | reverse complement strand
TAGAGGAGCTTGAGAAGATCAGTCCCAGAGAGTGTTTAATCGCAAAGGTAATGCTTCAAGGAGGAAAGCGTGTTCGAGAGGTTCTCTCTCTTCAAATAGAGCAGATCCGCTGGGATAGGAGGAAAATTGAGTTCACCCAGTCAAAGATGAAAGGGATGAAAAAAACGACGGTGATTACCTATCCAAAGACGATGATGGAGAAGTTAAAGGAGTATGTGGGGGAGAGAAAGGGGAGTGTTTTCGTCACGCGCACTGGAAAGCCTATCCAACTCAACCGGCTAGTTGATACCTTTTCTAAGGCTGGGCGAAGGGCAGGAATTCCTTTTAAGGTGACGCATCATGTTTTGAGAACATCCACGGTGACGTATTTGAAGCAGCAAGGATTCCAGGATAGCGGTATCATGAAGGTAACAGGGCATGCTAGCTCATCAATGGTTGCCTCATACGATAAGACCTCACAGGAAATCAATGCTTCGGAAAAAGTTCGGTTAGTCATTTAAAGGTTAGCTTATTTTTGAATTTAATCTTTTTATTTTCAATTATTTGTGCTTATTGATTCATTTATAAAATTGACTTCAGACTCAAGAACCGTTAGTAAGAAATTTGATAGCATTTTTTAATTTTCAGGATTATTCATGGATAAGATCGATCCTCAGTCAAGCCATATTCAGTCTCACAAAGATTTTTCTCAAGAATCAAAAAAGGGAGAACTCATTCATGCTCTGAAAGCAGGGAAACTAAGCTTTCAAGATTTGAAAGAGGAGAGGGTTACAATGAGGGATCTCTTGGAAAACATTCCTTTAAACAGCAAAGGGATACAAGAACTTGTTATTACTGGTGTTCCTACAAAATCAGGACAAGGATCGATGCGACTTCTTATTAAGAAAGAGGAAGTCTTTGATGCTCAAGAAGATATTGTAATACCATTCACAAAAAATAAAGTCATAAATTAGCCCATGACCTTGAGCAGAGCTTTTTCACCCTGTTCGGAATATTACTAAACATATTCCATGCTTCGCAGCAGGCGGTCATAATGGCTTCATAATTCTCGTAATAGCGATTTGCTAGGCGTTCGTCTCGAAGTACTTGCCATACTTGTTCTGTTGGATTCAGTTCAGGGGATGCTGGAGGAAGTGGCAGAAGGCTTATATTACCAAATCTTTTGAGCCGCTTTGTGGTATGCCAAGCAGCTCTATCCAACACGATCACCGCATGCCTACCCTCCGGAATTTTTAGCGAAATGTGCTCAAGATGAATAAGCATCGCTTCTGTATTTACGGCTAGCATTACTAGACCCACTGTCTCATCTCTCACAGGGCAAATAGCTCCAAATATGTAAACGTATTCAAATTGCTGTTGATGCTTAAGGCGAGGTCGCTTTCCTTTCTTTGCCCATGTACGTGTAACAGTTCCTCTTTGTCCTACTCTGGCTTCATCTTGGAACCAAATATCGACTGTGTCTATTGTGACTTCTGATGGCAATATTTCAACTACTTTATCTCGGAAGTTTTTTAAAAGTCTCCTGAGCTTCTAGATCCGCCTTTGGATGAATTGACCGACCTGTGACCCAAACAAGATCCGCTCTTTTCAAAGCGTTATACACTGTATTCAAAGAGGGATTGACTCCATATTTACGATGTACAATCTGTCTCTGATAAGGAAAAGACATCCTTATTTGAAATCATGTGGTCTACTGATAGATTAAAGACAGCTTTGTTTATCAATGGTCGTTGTCACGCTATTTTTGATTTTACAAAAATGTAAGGCCGATGCAGAAGTAACTTCCCTAATTCTCAGTATAGAAGATATTGGAGTGATGAGCTTGTTAGTCCTTGAAACCCATCAAAATAGCACCCTATACAGTCAAGCTTGGGATGGGAAAATAAAAGCTCACACGCTCCTGTTTTTTTATCGATAGCAACGACACCTCGCGCTGACAGTCCTGTGGCCGTCAACAGAACCACTTTTTGTCCCCCATTGCTTAGTCTCATAACAGTTGGATACCAATCATCAGGATCAAGAGTCCAAATGGGGTGCCACTCCCTATCTTCGTAAACTTCCAAAAACTTTTGCCCATTAGGCTGGTAGTTGATGCATACAATCGGCAAAAGATCATCATCTGCAAATACATTGTTCCTACAATCAACAAATTCAGAAGCAGGACACACCTCTTTAGACACCAAGTCAATTTGGTAGCAATCTAAGTAACGAGAATCACGAAGATTCATCCTAATAAGAGCTTGATTAGGCTTGCTCTCACTCATCGTTACAAATTCCACATGGACATCGGAATAAGGCGTCAGATCTTCACTGACCCCATCAAGATTCACTCTAAAAAGGTGAGCATTCTCGCTCCCCTCTTCATCATAGAGATATAAAAGGTGCTCATCATCAGGCTCCCAAAAAAACTGACTGATCGCACGCCTTGCATGCGTTAAGCATTTGCCATCCACATGCAGATTATAAGCTCCCCTAGCATCTGGAGCAAGATAGGCAAAATGCTTTTCATTGTTCGAGTACTTAGGCTGCGCATGCTCAGAAATAATAGGGGCCATCGTTTCGAGTGGAACCATTGACGTGACAGCAGCAAAAAAGGCTGAAAACATAACTCCTATTTCCCCATATTACCTAACCGCAGATGGAGCAAATGCTAGAGTTTCAAAATTTTTAGCGCAAGGAACAATTGTGCGACGCAGGCACGGCCGGGGACGCTGCTTAGAATTTTGAGAGGAAATGCGAGTAGTTTGGAAGTTCTCAACGACGGCAGTGCGTGTGTGGGCACGGCGGAGGAGAGAACTTTCAAAATACGAAGGATTTCCTCCAAAATTTGGCCAGAGCCGGAATCGAACCGGCGACACAAGGATTTTCAGTCCTCTGCTCTACCAACTGAGCTACCTAGCCACAGATAGTCAGCCAATATTAGAGGTTCTAAATTTTTAGCGCAAGGAGTTTTGATGGTGGATGGAGATCATGTCTTTAACGATTTCGACTGCTTCATCCATTTGGAGGTCGCTTTTCCCAAAGTTTTCATTTTGAGAGTCGCGCCTGGATTGGGTTTTGGATTTTTTAGGGTTGTAGCCGTTGCCGACTTTAAGGAAGAACTGGAAGTTTTGGTTTTGATTGATCCGGTCTTGACTATTTGCAATGAGGCGCGGAAGCATTTGGCGCCACTCGGATTCCCGCGGTTTAAGGTAAGGAACGGTAAAGCGCGCCACATCGCGGTAAGAGCCTTGCCGGATGTTCATGAGGGAGTGGAAGACTTCGCCGCTGAGATGATCGTTGGAGAGGGGAAATTCTAGGTAACGTTCTCCGATGTTATAGGGGAAAAAGGCGGTGGGAACGACGATATCGGATTGGACGCCTTGGATTTGAGGAGAGCGCCCCGAGGCGGTATAGTAACGTCCCACGGTCACTTTGAAAAAAGCTTTGGCCCTTTCATCGGTAATGGTTTGGTATTGCATGGACCCTTTGCCGTAGGAGCGTTCGTCACCAACAATCAGTGCGACTCCATAATCTTGAAGAGCTTGGGCCACGATTTCGGCTGCTGAAGCGGAGGCTTTGGATGTGAGGATCACCATAGGACCATCAAAGTAGAGTCTTCCGTCGATATTGCGTTGGTAACTCACTTCCCCATCTGCATATTTTGAGATAACGATGAGCCCTCCTTGAATAAAGAAGGAAGCCACTTTGACAGCTTGACTCAAGAATCCCCCGGAATTTTCTCGGAAATCCATGACAATTCCTTGCAAATTCCCCTCTTGCTTGAGGGTTCGCAGAGCTTCCCGAAGGTCACGGTCAAGGCTGACAGCCCCCCCATTATCATAAAAGGCTGGAACATTGATCTTCCCAATAATTCCATCTCCATGAGGAATGAAATCTACAGAAAGGCGTTCATCATCCATTGTGATTTTCTCGCGGAGAAGATCGACATGAATGAGGGTATTATTGCGCTTTACCCCGAGGGTGATGCGCGAACCTGCGTTTCCCTTCATGACTTCAAGAAGCTGCTCAAAGGTTAGATCTTCAATCCCTTGGTGATCGATGGCAACTAGAATATCTCCGACTTGAATATTTCCACTTTTAGCTGCAGGACCTCCAGACACCATGTCAGAGACATAGACACCATCGAAATCTTCACGCAAGACCACTCCCACACCTGAAAATTCTTTTTTGAGCATGGCTCGAATTTCGTAAGCTTCTCGCGGACTATAATATCCGGTATGAGCATCCAGACTTTTTGCCATGGCCTTTAACATATGAAGGGCAATCGTATGCTGTGTTGGATGGAGATATTGCTCTTCAAATACTAAAGTTTTTTTCGAACGATGCGCAAGAATTTTTTGAGTCAACTCAGGGGTTAGGTTTTTCTCCTTTCTCCCTTTCATATGCGCTTTAACCTCTAAGATTAAACGATCTCTCATCCGCTCTCTTAACTCCTGTTCATCCCGCGAATAGTTAGGATAGGCTAAGGGAGGAGTCCGGCTAAAGGCTTCAGGTCCCTCAGCAATCAATTGCTTCGCCTCCTCATACCGTATCTTTTGCGCCCTCATAATCGCGCGCTCAATCACCCCATTGAGATGCCAATACTCAGGAAAACGATCTTTATTAAAGTCATTGATTATCTGCCGAGTCTGCCTAGGGGTCAAAGAAAGAAACGGTTGAACTTCCCCTTTTAATAGGTAAAGGCGATCCGGATCAAATTGTTCGAGATACACCTTAAGTGAACGCTTTGCAACTAAGGGAGAAAATTCTTTACTTTCAACGTGGTAAGTAAACATTTTATCCATTGACGGTCGCACATCTTTGAGAGACAGCGTATAGGGGTCACTGGCAAATGCTGCAGTGAAAAAAAATATAAGTGAAAAAAAAGCCCTTCCCATATTCGTCACTATACAAATCAATAAATTAAATAGTTCATTTTGAAATAAAATAATTTCATCGGTGTGAAATTTAATAATTTAGAGATGGCCGGCGAAAAAGTATACACATCGTGTTTCAAACCTTGAGAGTTTGTCAAGGAGACCCTCAAAAATTTACGTTCGGAGCGAGTGACCATTGCCCAAAGGCAAGGCGCGAGTGAGAACAAAAATTTTGAGGCCCTAGTTGACGAAGACAAAAACCAAGTTTTGAAACACGATGTGTATAGGGTTTGAAGGGGTTGTTGCAAATAATTGGCTCCGTAAGATATATTATTCGTTTACCTAGGTAAGAAAGGGTCCCGCTTGGGATCAATAAGAAAACAAATAGGAGTAAAGGCCTCAATGCCAACGATTAATCAGCTCGTGCGTAAGCCACGATCCCCCAAAAAGAAGAAAAAGAAGTCTCCTGCGCTCCAAAAATGTCCACAACGAAGGGGTGTTTGTCTCCAAGTGAAGACAAAAACTCCTAAAAAACCAAACTCGGCACTTCGAAAAGTGGCTTGGGTTCGCCTTTCAAACGGGCAGGAAGTAATCGCCTACATCGGCGGTGAAGGGCATAACCTGCAGGAACACAGCATCGTCCTCGTAAGAGGTGGAAGGGTAAAAGATCTCCCCGGTGTTCGCTACCATATCGTCCGCGGTTCACTTGACTGTGCCGCCGTTAAAGACCGTAAGAAAGGGCGCTCGAAATATGGCGCGAAAAAACCTAAGTAAAGGAATCGAATACATATGTCTAGAAGACGTCGAGCCATAAAACGCAAAACTACCCCTGATCCAAAGTATAAAAGTGTGACGCTTGCAAAGTTCATCAACCGTGTCATGCTCCATGGAAAAAAATCTATCGCCACTAAAATCGTCTACGGAGCTCTTGAGCAATTCACGCAAAAAGTGAAGGCTGAAGACACCATGACCGCTTTTGAACAGGCGATGGACAATGCCATGCCTACTCTGGAAGTTAAATCCAGACGGATTGGCGGAGCCACTTATCAAGTCCCCATTGAAATTCCCCCAGAGCGACGGCAATCAATGGCAATGAAATGGATCATCATGAATGCCCGCCAAAAAGTGGGACGCAACATGATCGATGGACTGGCAATGGAACTTGCAGATTGTTTTAACAACCAAGGATCCACAATTAAAAAGAAAGACGACACACACCGCATGGCGGAAGCCAACAAAGCTTTTGCCCACTATAAATGGTAAAGGAGCAACTGAAGAGCGATGGCAAATAAGCGCCCCCCACAAGATAAGTTATCAAATGTCCGCAATATTGGCATCATGGCTCACATCGATGCCGGAAAAACGACATGTACCGAGCGGATCCTTTACTACTCAGGTCGTGTTCACCGAATTGGTGAGGTCCATGAAGGGGCCGCAACAATGGACTGGATGGAGCAAGAGCAAGAACGAGGGATTACCATTACCTCAGCTGCTACGACTGTCTACTGGAAAGATTGCAAAATCAACATTATCGATACTCCAGGACACGTAGATTTTACTGTCGAGGTCGAGCGTTCTCTTCGTGTTCTTGATGGAGCGGTTGCTGTCTTTAGTGCTGTTGATGGGGTACAACCTCAGTCTGAGACTGTTTGGCGACAAGCTGAGCGGTACGGCGTTCCACGGATTGCCTTCATCAACAAAATGGACCGTGTGGGAGCCGACTACTTCTTCTGTATTAAGAGTATGCAAGAGAAGCTTGGCGCGAATGCTATTCCTGTTCAATGTCCGATTGGAGCCGAAAATGACTTCCTCGGCATGTGTGACCTTGTCTCCATGAAAGCCTACATCTTTAAGGATGAAACACTCGGTGCAGAATTCGAAACCACAGACATTCCCGACGATTTAAAAGAACAGTGTCAAGAACTCCGCGCCAAAATGCTTGAGGAGTTGGCAACAGTGGACGAGTCGAATGAAGAATTCATGATGAAAGTCCTTGAAGACCCTGATTCTTTGACACCAGATGAGATCCATGCGGTGATCCGAAACGGAGTTGTCACCAACAAGATTAACCCAGTTCTTTGTGGCTCAGCGTTTAAGAACAAAGGGGTCCAACCCCTTCTTGATGCTGTGACACGTTGGATGCCTTCTCCTCTTGATCGAGGCACCATTAAGGGGCACGACATTGACTCTGATGAAGAGATTTCCCTTGAGCCTTCTGATGATAGTCCTCTAGCAGCACTTGCCTTTAAAGTTGTAACTGACCCCTATGTCGGACGCTTAACCTTTGTACGTGTGTATTCGGGAACCCTTGAAAAAGGAATGACTCTGATCAACACCACAAAAGGAAAGAAAGAGCGAGTTTCTAGACTTTTAGAAATGCACTCTAACCAACGTAAGGATCGAGACGAATTCTTTACCGGAGATATTGCAGCTGTTATTGGCCTCAAAAACTCCACAACAGGAGATACCCTGTGTGCGGAAAACAATCCCCTCATTCTTGAAAAAATGGAATTCCCTGAGCCTGTTATCTCTATGGCAATTGAGCCGAAGTCTAAGGGAGATCGAGAAAAACTTTCGGTCGCGCTCGGATCCCTCGCTGAAGAAGACCCCACATTCCGGGTTAGCACCAACGAAGATACAGGACAGACCATTATTGCAGGAATGGGAGAGCTTCACCTCGAGATTTTAAAAGACCGGATGTTCCGAGAGTTTAAAGTCGAAGCGAATGTCGGGGCTCCTCAGGTTTCCTATAAAGAAACCATTACCTCTCCTGGGAAAACCGATACGAAGTTTGTCAAGCAGTCGGGTGGACGGGGACAATATGCGCATGTTTGCTTGGAAATCGAACCTAATGAACCGGGTAAAGGTAACGAAGTCGTCAGCAAGATCGTTGGAGGAGTCATTCCTAAGGAATACATCCCCGCTTGTATCAAAGGAGTTGAAGAAGGGCTGTCTAATGGAGTCCTTGCTGGATTTAGTTTGGTCGACGTAAAAGTTGCCATTGTCTTTGGATCCTTCCACGAAGTCGACTCGAATGAAATGGCCTTTAAGATCTGTGCTTCAATGGCGATTAAAGATGCTGCCAAGAAAAGTAGTCCGATCATCCTTGAACCGATTATGAAGGTTGTTGTCACCACTCCTGAAGAACATTTGGGAGATGTAATGGGTGACATTAACAGACGTCGCGGTAAAATCCAAAACCAAAGGACAGAACGTGGGGCCGTCATCTTTGAATGTGAAGTCCCCTTAAGTGAAATGTTCGGATATTCGACAACACTCCGCTCCCTCAGCTCGGGACGCGCCACCTATACAATGGAGCCCAGCCACTTTGAGCGTGTTCCTGCAAAAATCCAAGAAGAAATTATGAAGAAATAAAGAGAA
>JAGROF010000018.1 GCA_020440405.1 Chlamydiia bacterium | reverse complement strand
GGCTTCTATGAGCTTTACTGAAGAAGAAACTGTTAAAACAAACACCAAAAAGCTGGAAGAGCTGGAAGGTGTGATTGCAAAAGCAATCAAAAAAGTTAGAGGGAGAAAAGAAAATGACCTCTGCAAATATATCCCCATGAATTCTGGAGGGTATATGCATCATTTTACCCTTAGGAAAATGAAGTATAAAAATCCTAAAGAGCTTTCATCTCTAATTGAAAAATTTATTATTAAAGCGGATCGTCCTCTTGTCGTTCCTCCTAAGCAACGCGCTGCACGAGGATCACGTAAGAAAAAGGACCATCTTGCCTTTTCAAAGCTTCAGCTTGAAAGGCTTCTCAATATGGCCCGCCTTTCTGGGGATAAGGAGATGATCTCCCTTCTAAGCCCAAAAAAATCTTTACCACAGACTAAACGAGAACTCATCCAATCGATCCGTCATGGCATTGTGGATCATGAACTTTGGAATGCCTACGTTGAATCTGTCAACGCTCAGCAGGCAATGATTGCTGCAGGCGTAGAATCGATGATCGATCGTTAATCGATCTTCTTTTTAAGGGGTGCCTCTTCAGGCACCCTTTTTTTTTCTTGATTTCTATCTCATATCCTTTATAATTCCTGTGTCTACAACTAGAGCATTCTCTACTGATTTTTAGAAACACTCTAAAAAGTGCTAGACTCAGCAGAGAATGTTTTAAAAGAATCTTTTTATAAGGAAAACGAAATATGGCATCAACTACGCAAGAATTTGGTAAGTGGAGATCGCGCCTTTGGCCTGTGCATCGTTTTGAGCTGAAAAAACTCATCCCGATGGTTCTCCTCTTCTTCTTTATTCTTTTTAATTACACAATTTTACGAGACACCAAAGATACCCTCGTTGTGACTGCAGCGAAAGGGTCTCAGGTGATTCCCTTTCTAAAGTTTTGGGGGGTATTGCCTTGTGCTGTCTTGTTCATGCTTGTCTATGCAAAATTGAGTAACAAGCTGAGTAAAACCAAGTTGTTTTACACCTCTGTGATTCCCTTTATTATCTTTTTTGGGCTGTTTGGAACCGTCCTCTATCCCTTAAGAGAATCTCTGCATCCTCACGCATTCTGTGACATGCTGCAGACGACTCTCCCTGACTCATTTAAAGGGCTCATTGATGTCATTCGAAACTGGACCTTCTCCCTCTTCTACGTTATGTCGGAGCTCTGGGGAAGTATGGCCATCTCCCTCCTTTTCTGGGGATTTGCTAACGACATCAGTAAGGTATCAGAGTCCAAACGTTTTTACACCATTTTTGCCATGTTCGCCAATATCTCCCTGATTATTTCAGGGCGTTTTATTAAATGGGCAGCAAAAATCCGTGAGGGACTCTCAGCAGGAGATCCTTGGCAAGTGACCCTCAACTACACCATGTCGATGGTCGTGGTTGCCGGTCTTCTCGTCTTAGGGATTTACTGGTGGATGAACAAATACGTCCTCACAGACAAGCGTTTCTACGATCCAGGTGAGCAAAAAGCAGTGAAGAAAAAGAAGCCAAAACTTTCTATGAAGGAAAGCTTCCTTTATCTCATTCGCTCGAAGTACCTCGGGTGTATTGCCCTTCTTGTGATGGCTTATGGAATTTCCATCAACCTCGTTGAGGTGACCTGGAAAGATCAGCTACATCACCAGTATCCCAACTATAACGATTATCAGGCCTTCATGGGAGGATTCTCTGAGAAAACAGGAATCATCACCATCCTTGTCACCTTCTTCCTTGGAGGAAGTGTGGTTCGAAAATTTGGATGGGGAAAAACGGCCTTGGTCACTCCTGTCATGCTTCTAGTTACAGGGGTTGCATTCTTCTCGTTCATTATTTTCCGCGGTAGCTTAGAATCTACAATCGCAGCTTTAGGAACGACTCCTTTGATGCTTGCGGTAATCTTTGGAACGATTCAGAATATTGCGAGTAAATCCTCTAAATACTCCTTCTTCGACCCCACAAAGGAAATGGCATACATTCCTCTTGGGCAGGAAGAGAAGGTTAAAGGTAAGGCAGCGATTGACGTTGTCGGTGCACGTCTAGGAAAGTCTGGAGGATCTCTCATCCAGCAAGGACTTTTCTTCGTTCTCAACACCGCCGTCGTCGGAGTCATCGCTCCGTATGTTGCAGTGGTCCTCTTAGCGATTATCTTCGCGTGGATCGTTGCTGCACGCTCTCTCAACCGCCAGTTCCTCGATCTCACAGCAAGACGAGAGCAGGAACAAGCAGAGGAAGAAGAAGCGGCCAAAGAATTGGAAGAAGCAGAGCCCACTTCCAAAGTGGAAGAAAAAACTCCTGCCGAAACCGCAACCACTTAAGAGAAGACTTAATATCTTTTCGAAAGCCCTCCTCTGGAGGGCTTTTTTTTTGTGGTAAAATTGCGCTCCTCCCGTTATATAGCTGAATTAGTTTAAAATAGTGACAATTCATCCAGATCTTTTCACCGATAATTTTGCGCTCGATCTCACTGGCTTGCACGAAGCCAGCTTCGCTCTCCGCGCTTCATTTTCAATGAAAATCTTCTGTCCAATTGTCACTATTTTAAACTAATTCAGCTATATTTCTTGAGTCTTTGAGCAGATTTTTTCTTTCTATTTTGATCACATTGTCCATGAGATAAGGGGTCAAAATAGAAAGGAAAAAGATGCTAAAGAGACTGGAATAAAAAACATCTTCATTATGAGATAGGTTCATACCTTGTTATGTAGGGGTTGATTTGATTTTTTGCAATTGTTATGAGCAATTAGCATGAGCCGAGACATTTTTCGCCATAATGCGATCGAAAAGCTTTCCTCTCCTTCGCAACTGACCAAGCTTCTTGTTGTCGTACGGCTAAGGGGATGGATTGTTCTTTTTTCTCTTTGTGCGATTATCTTTGCGATTTTAGTCTGGTCGGTTGTTGGACAGATCCCAATCATTACAACAGGGCAGGGGATTCTCCTAGCTCCCGAAGCGCAATTTCTCATGAAAAGTCCTATGAATGGGGTGATTAGTCAGGTCTTTGTTAAGGTGGATCAGTCGGTGCTTCAAGGCACTCCTCTGATGGAGCTAAGCGATGGGACAACGATTGTAGCGCCTCATAATGGCAAGGTGTTTCAGTTAGATGCAGGTCAGGGGGAGGCGGTCAAAGTCGGGGAGGGGCTTTTGTGGTTTCAGACTGAGGTTTTTCCCAACCAGCTGGAGGTTTATGCCTTCATTCCTGCGCAGGTGGGAGAGCGGATCCAGCCGGGGATGAATGTGACGGTGGATTTGAATGCTGTAGATACGCAAAAATACGGGCAACTTGTGGGGCAAGTGAAACAGGTGGCTCCCTATGCGGTATCTGCAGACTCAGACCAGCTCAAAGTGATCCCTTCAGAGAAAGCGCGGCAGGATCTCACGAAAGGAGCAACGATGGAGCTTGTCATTGTGCAGCCCAATCTCGATCCTGAAAATAAGTCGGGGCTCAAATGGACCTTTGGAAAGGGTCCTCCAAAGCGTCTGGGTCCAGGATCAACAGGAACGGTTCGGGTGACGATCGAAAATAAGCGCCCCATTTCTTATTTGATTCCCATTGTGTCTTAGGGGGGGAACAGATATGGATCAGACAATTCCTCGCCCCTCAAAGTTTTGGAGAGTGCGCACTCCAACGGTAATTCAGATGGAAAATGTAGAGTGTGGTGCGGCGTGTCTTTCGATGCTGTTATCCTATTATGGGCGGCATGTTCCTTTGGAAAATTTGCGGGTAGAGTGTGGCGTTTCGCGGGATGGAAGCAATGCCTTGAACCTTTTGAATGCTGCAAAGAAATTTGGTCTGGAAGGAAAAGGGCACCGAGAAGGGCTCCGCGAGCTTTATGAAACCGATAAGCCTGCGATTCTATTTTGGGACTATAATCACTTTGTCGTGCTGGAAGGGTTTGGAAAGAAGGGGGTGTTTTTGAATGACCCTGCATTTGGCCCGCGGACAGTGACCTACGAGGAGTTTGACGAGGGGTATACTGGTGTTGTCCTCCACTTTGAAAAAACATCAAACTTTCAAAAAGGGGGGAAACCGCCCAATGTCTTTGAGGATTTAAAACAGCGTCTTCAATCCGTTAAACGGTCTCTCCTTTATGTCATGATTGCTGGGGTTTGTTTGCTCATTCCGGGACTTGGGGTGCCGGTATTTACCCGCATCTTTATCGATAACATCTTAGTAACAAATGTCCTTCCCTGGAAAGGGCAATTCCTTTTTGCAATTTTTTGTGCCATGATGTTTGCAGGGGCTTTAACATGGCTGCAACAATATTTCCTCAATCGCCTCAATGCCAAGATGGCCATCCATTTTTCGAGTAATTTCTTATGGCATATCCTCCGCCTTCCCGTCTCATTTTACTATCAACGATTTCCTGCAGAAATTGCGAACCGTGTGGGACAGAACAATATTGTGGTGCAGATGATTACAAGTGCTTTAGCGATCCCGACGATTCAAGTGATCTTGGTGGTGTTTTATGGGGTTGTGATGTTCATGTATGACTTTTCTGTAGCGCTTATTGGCATTTTGGCGGGGCTAGGGAGCTTGGTGGTTATGCGGATGATTCAACGCTCTCGAACGGATACCTATGCGCGTCTGCAAAAAGAGCAATCGATTGTCACGGCAAATTCCGTAGGGGTCATTCAACAGATCGAAACGGTGAAAGCTACGGGAACTGAGAGTGATGCTTTTGCTGCTTTTGCTGGCTTTGACACAAATAAGATCAATTCTCTTCAGGAGATTAGCCGAAAAGATGCGATTTTAACGACTTCTCCGATTCTTTTTCAGGGGCTGGCTCAGGCGGCCCTTTTGGGGATTGGAGGGTGGCGGACTATGGAGGGGAACTTGACGATTGGAACGTTGATGGCGCTCCAAATGCTTTTGATCAGCTTCCTCACCCCGATCATCAACTTTGTGAATGTGGGACAGACCATTCAATTTCTAAAAGTCGAGCTCATCCGTCTCAATGATGTCTTAAAAAATCCAATCGATCGGATCTACTCTAGGCGGAAAGTGGAAAAAACAGAGAAGGCAAAGCTGGATGGGTACTTAGAGTTTCGGAATGTCACGTTTGGGTATAGTCCCCTCGCTCCTCCCCTCATCGAAAATCTAACCATTCAAATCCGCCCTGGGCAGCGGGTTGCACTTGTGGGGCCTTCAGGATGTGGCAAGTCTACGATTTCTAAACTTTCGACAGGACTCATTGAGCCTTGGGAAGGGGAGATCCTCTATGATCACAAGCCCATTATGGTGTATCCCCATGAAGTGATGCAACGCTCTCTTTCGAGTGTGGATCAGGAGATTTTTCTTTTTAGCGGAACGATCCGGGATAATATCACTTTGTGGGATGCAACGGTTCCCGATGACATCTTGATTCGTGCGACGCAAGATGCATGCATTCACCATGACATCTTAGCGCGCCCTGAAGGGTATGACACCGAGCTGATTGAGGGGGGACGGAACCTCAGCGGGGGGCAGCGGCAGCGTTTAGAGATTGCCCGAGCGCTTCTTGTCAGTCCCACGATTGTCATTATGGATGAAGCGACGAGTGCTCTCGACTCTAATACGGAAAAGAAGGTGATGAACCATATCCGCAAAAGGGGATGCTCTGCCATTATCGTTGCCCATCGTCTCAGTACGATTCAAGATTGTGATGAGATCATTGTGCTAGACAAAGGGAAAGTCGTGGAGCGGGGAACCCATGAAGAACTCAAAGCCCTCAATGGGGTGTATCGGAGCTTAGTCGAACGTGAAGTGGGGGAAGATGAAACACCTGTTTGAGAAGCATGGAAGGCGCATTGAGGCGCAGGCAAACTTTCGGCTACCCCTCCAAAAAGAGGGTGCGGTTTGGTTTCTCGAAAAAGGGGCAATGATTCTCTTTGCCGTCCAAAACAAGGAAGGGCAAGAGGGGCGGCGGACACTCCTTTCCACAGTGCAAGCAGGGCGCCTTTTATTCGACATGGAGAAAAAAGAGGCGGCTTCTTTTGACATTTTTGCATTTAGCGAAGAACCTGTTGTTCTCTGGGAAATGGAGATGCCGATCTTAAAGGAAACCCTAAAAGCATCTTCTGAAGACCAAGAAGTCTTTTCTCCTCTTTTAGAGCATTACTTAAACCAGTTTAGCCATTTTGTTTCCTCTTCTGTTGAACTCCGCCCTAAACATTGGGTGCTTCATGGGGGAATTGGAATGAAAAAAGGGGAAACCTTTACCCTTAAGATTAGTGAGGTTCCTACTGAGAAAGGGCGGGTCGCTTGGTTGTCTCCCCAAGAGGGGGAATATAAGCTCCTTGGCCCGCACGAAATGAAATTTTCTGAAGGAAGCTTTCCCTTACTTCCTCATCTTTACTTTCTTTCTCTTTCCACCACCACCTTCGAGGCCAAAAGTACGTTAGAGATGATTCAATCAGGGGATTGGCAAAGTGGGCTATCTCAATTCCATCATTTTATTGGAGACTACCTGGTCTATAAGCGTGCGTTTCTCGATGACGAGGAACTCAGACGCTTCCAAGAAAAGGAAAAGCTCCAAGAGGATACCCTCCATCAAACGCTCACT
>JAGROF010000017.1 GCA_020440405.1 Chlamydiia bacterium | reverse complement strand
GGAAGGAAAAGATGCTGAAGTGAATGAAGATCGGGTTCAATATTGGGTCGACCAGGGAGCAGAACTCTCAGAGAAAGCGCATGCGCTGATTGCCCGTAAAGCACCTGGAGTGATTAAGAGTTTGCGCGATCGCGAGCTTGCTAGAGTGAAAAAGCGTAGCGAGAAGCGGAAAGCGAAAAAGAAATAATTTTCGATGCGTTACGATATTTTATCCCTCTTTCCGGAGTATTTTGAGGGCCCCTTTGATGTCAGCATGATCAAAAGGGGACGGGAAAAAGGGCTTTTGGAAATCAACCTCGTAAATATGAGGGAATTTGCAGAAGGAAGATATCAACAAGTCGATGATCGCCCGTACGGTGGAGGACCTGGAATGGTTCTCATGGCAGAGCCTGTCGTAAACGCTGTACGCAGTGTAAAGAAAGAAGATTCCCATGTGGTCTATTTGACCCCTCAGGGAAACCCTCTCACGGCAAAGCGGTGTGAGGAATTGGCCCGAATGCCCCATCTTGTCATTTTGTGTGGCCACTATGAAGGGATCGATGAACGCGTTATTGAAAGCGTTGTCGATGAAGAGATCAGTATTGGGGATTACGTGCTGACAAGTGGCGGTCCAGCTGCCATTGTTTTAGTCGATAGCGTCTCCCGCTTTATTCCGGGGGTTATCGGCAATGATGAGGCAACGCGGCAAGACTCTTTCGAAAATGGGATGTTTGACGCGCCGGTCTATACACGTCCTCCAGTTTTCGAAGGGCGGGAAGTTCCCGAGGTCTTGCGGAATGGAAACCATGCGGAGATTGAGCGATGGCGCCAGGAAAAAGCACAAAAAAAAACAGAGCGGGTGAGACCCGATTTACAACTTAGGAGAAATGAGTCATGAGTCGCGATGCGCTACTTGAGGAAATTGAAACCAGTCAATTAAAGGCAGACATCCCCCATTTCAATGTTGGCGACACGATCAAAGTTCATATCCGGATCATTGAAGGGGAAAAGGAAAGAATTCAGGTCTTTACGGGAACCGTGATTGCCCGCAAGGGATCTGGCCTTTCAGAAACCTTTTCGATGTATCGGGTTGCTTATGGAGCGGGAATGGAGCGGGTATTTTCCCTTCACAGCCCTCGAATTGCCAAGATTGAATTGGTACGATCGGGTAAGGTGAGACGTGCCAAGCTTTATTACCTGCGTGGAGCTGCAGGAAAAGCTGCAAAAGTTAAAGAGAAAATTGGGAAGAAAAAAGAAAAAGGGCCTGCTCTTGTAGAAGAAACAGCGCCTCCTCCTCAAAAAGAGGAGCCTAAGGTGGAAGCTCCCAAGCCTGAAGACGAAACACCTAAATCGGAATAAGGGTGAACAACCAGACCTTTTATGAAGAGAGCGCTTATCAAGCGGGGCGTCGGTTAATTGCTGGGGTGGATGAAGCAGGAAGGGGCCCTCTAGCTGGTCCTGTTGTAGCTGCTGCTTGCATTTTGCCGCGAGGCCTTCAGATCAAAGGGGTTGACGATAGTAAAAAGCTTCTTCCGGAGCAGCGGGAGGAGCTTTATCATTTCCTGACCACGCATCAAGAGATCCACTTTGGAATTGGAGTGGTTGAAAGTGAAAAAATCGATGCAATCAATATTCTCCGCGCCGCGCTTCAAGCGATGGCTCTTGCTGTTGAAGATCTAGAAGTTGAACCTGACTACCTCCTCATTGATGGAAACCATCTTCCTCCCACGCGTATTGCTGCCAAAGCCGTCATCAAAGGAGATGGGCGTTCCCTGAGTATTGGAGCTGCTTCAATCATTGCAAAGCATCACCGAGACCTCCTGATGAAGGGCTATCATGAGCAGTATCCCCAGTATGGGTTTGATCGCCATAAGGGGTATGGGACAAAAGGGCATATCGAAGCCTTAAACGCCTATGGTCCGTGTCCGATTCATCGGGTCTCATTTGAGCCGGTTCGTTCCTTGACTTCCAGGGAAAAATCGGCTATAACGTCGTCACAGTCAATGTAGGATTTTCTCTATGGCACGCAGCATGACAGCCTATGGACGTTCCCATCTCAAAACCGATTGGGGCCATTTTTTAATCGAGATTCATTCGGTGAATCGAAAGAATCTGGATATTCACTCGAATCTTCCTAAGGAAATGCTGGCATTAGACATGGGACTCCGGAAACGCGTAGCGGAAAAGGTGAAGCGGGGCAATGTGACCATTCGGATTACCAAAGATAGTGGCTCTGGTGCTGCCGCAGAAATGCCGAGTCATGAGGCATTGAAAGAAGTCCATCAGCAATGGGTAGAGTCTGCACAGCTCCTAGGATATGAGGGAAAAGAGGCAGTTCCTTTTGCTTCTCTGATGCAATTTGTGATGACCTCTCCTCCTCTTGCTCAGAAGATGGATGAGCATTTTGAGTCTGAGTTGATGCATGGGATGGATGAGGCAATTCAAGCCTTTATTGCCATGAAAGAAACAGAGGGAGAAGCGCTCAAGCAAGATATCTTTCCTCGCCTTGAGATGATTGTGGGAAAAATCAAGAGCATTGAAGGGTTGGTGAAAGAAGCTCCCAAGCGGTTTCATGAGCGCTTAGCAAAAAAGCTTGAAGAATTGCAGATCGATCATGAAGGGGATGAGGATCGCTTGACGCGTGAGCTTGTGATTTTTGCAGATAAGGTCGATGTGACGGAAGAGATTACCCGTCTATGTTCCCATGTCGATCAATTTCATGCGATTTTAAGTGGGAAAAGTCAGCGGATTGGAAGAGAATTAGACTTTTTAACACAAGAGATGAACCGAGAGGTCAATACGATTGCATCGAAATCACAGGAGCTCGAGATCACGCAAGGGATTTTAGCTGTGAAAAGCGAGTTGGAAAAAATTCGGGAGCAATTGCAGAATATCGAATGAAAAAAGGTGAATTAATCATTGTCAGTGCTCCAGCCGGGACGGGAAAAACCACCTTGGTGCAGATGCTTAAAAAGGAATTTCCCAATGAAGTGACGCAAAGCATTTCTTGCACCACGCGGAAGCCGAGACCAAGAGAAGTCGATGGCAAAGATTATGTCTTCCTAACGGAAAAGGCCTTTGAAGAGCGCGTGAAGCAAGGGGATTTTTTAGAGCATGCCACCGTTTTTGGGAACCGTTATGGGACCCTGAAGGAGGTAGTGGATGCGCAACGCGCAAGTGGAAAGCATGTGGTCCTTGTGATCGACACTCAAGGAGCTATGGAGCTGAAAAAAAAGACCGAAGCCTTGTATATTTTTATCGCTCCTCCTTCTATAGAAGTTTTAAAGGAGCGGCTTAAAAACCGCAGAACAGAATCGCCAGAGACATTAAAAAAACGGCTCAAATGGGCTCAATATGAAATGGATCAGGCAAAGCATTACGATTATACGATTGTAAATGACGATTTAGAAACGGCCTATACGGCCCTGAAAAGTATTATTGTTGCCAGAAATTACGAAGGAGGAAATCATGGCTCAAGATGAACTGACTAAAGAAAGTTACACCAAACTTTTTCCCGATAACTTTAAGCTCACCCACTATGCGATTCGAATCGCTCAAAAGCAGATTCAAAGTGGAAATGAAGAGCTGAATGTGACCCACCTATTGAAAGAAATTCGCAAGCACCCTCCAACTGAAGCGGAACTCAAAGAGCAGGAATGAATCGGGTTTTAATTACAGCTGCCCTCCCTTATGCGAATGGCCCCTTGCACTTTGGTCATATTGCAGGGGCGTATTTGCCTGCGGATTGCTATGCCCGCTTTAAACGCCTTTTAGGGCATGATGTTCTTTACATCTGTGGTTCCGATGAGCATGGGGTTGCTATCACCCTCAGTGCCGAAATGGCAGGCCGGACCCCTAAAGAACATGTTGACCATTTCCACAAGGTTCTTTCTGACTTTTTTAAGCAGATGAACATTGGATTTGATCATTATTCTCGGACGACTTGGGAGGGGCATATTGAGCCCACCCAAACCTACTTTAAGCAACTCCTAAAAAATGGATTCATTGAAGAGAAAATCACGGATCAGCTCTACTCCGAAAAAGATGGGCGGTTTTTAGCGGATCGGTATGTGCAAGGAACCTGTCCTAAATGTGGATTCGAAGAGGCGCGCGGGGATGAATGTCCCAAATGTGCCTCCAGTTATGAAGCTACGGACCTTAAAAATCCCCGTTCTAAACTCACTGGAGCTCCTCTGATTCTGAAACCAACCAAGCATTGGTTTCTCCGATTTGATCGATTCAAGGAGGATCTTACCAAGTGGATTCAGAAAAAACATTGGAAAGCAAACGTCAAAAATTTTGCTCAAAACTACATCGATGACTTAAAACCACGGGCGATCACACGAGACTCTGATTGGGGCATCCCTGTTCCTCTTGAAGAGGCGGAAGGGAAAGTTCTCTACGTATGGTTTGATGCGCCGATCGGCTATATCTCAGCGACAAAAGAGTGGGCAGAAAAGAAAGGGGACCCTGAGGCATGGAAAACATACTGGTGTGATCCAAGCACTAAGCTCGTCAACTTTATTGGGAAAGATAATATCCCTTTCCATGCGATTTTCTTTCCTGCCATGACAATGGGGCAAGACGAACCTTATAAAATCGTTGATGAACTCCCTGCAAATGAGTTTTATAATCTCGAAGGGAAACAGTTTAGCAAGTCTGCAGGATGGTATATCGACTTAGAAGCGTTTTTTAACCATTTTTCTGCAGATCAAATCCGCTATACCATTGCGGCAAATGCGCCTGAAACACAAGATAGCGAATTTTCTTGGAAAGATTTTCAGCTGCGTTGCAATAGTGAACTCCTCGGAAAATATGGGAATCTTGTGAACCGCATTTTGGTGTTCACGCAACAAAAATGTGGGGGAGTCATGCCTCCCTTTGGAAATTTAAAGCATGAAGATGAGCTCTTTTTAGAAAAAGTCGAAGAACTTTCCAAAGCCCTCCACCAAGCTTACGACCATTTTCACCTGCGCAAAGCAGCGCAGCTTATTATGGAGCTGGCCCAAGAGGGAAATATCTATTTTGACCATAAAAAGCCCTGGAAAGATACTGAAGAGGGGCGCAATACGACACTTGCTTGCTGCCTCTTAGCTCTAAATACCCTGGCACTCGTCTCGTTTCCGGTGATTCCTGAAGCCGCTGAAAAGCTCTGGAAAATGCTCGGCAATGAAGAGGCTTTAAAAGATCAAACATGGAATGCTGTCTTAGAGGCAGGTGTTCCTCCGAATCGGACCTTCCCTAAGCCAGAGGTCCTCTTTACCAAAGTGGAGGATGATGTGATTGAAAAACAGCTCGAAACACTTCAAAAAGCAGTGAGCCCTAAAGAAGACTCCTGCATTTCCTTTGAGGATTTTAAGAAAGTCGAGATCCGTGTTGCACAAATTATTGAGGCTAAAGAGGTCCCAAAAAGCAGCAAGCTCTATCAGCTTGAGGTCGATCTGGGCTCCGAAAAGCGGACAGTCGTCTCAGGAATTCGGAAGGAATATCCCGATCCAGAGGCTCTCATTGGGAAAAAGGTCGCCCTTGTTGCCAACCTTAAGCCAGCAAAGCTCATGGGGATAGAGAGCCAAGGGATGATCCTGGCCGCAGGAGATTCTAAGTCATTGGAAGTGTTGGAAATAGAAAAGGCTCCCTTAGGGAGCCTCATCAGTTAGATTCCCATGAATCCTTTAAAAGAATCAAGGGCTCTTTGAAAACGAGTCTTGCGTCTAAATTTACGTAAAACCCTGTTAATTAGTTTCTTAGATTTTCTTTTCATCAGTCTGCTCCTAGTTTTCTCATGAAATTTCATCAAAACCTACTGGTCCTACCTAGATTTTAGCAATTATTTATTTTATTTTCAAGCATTTGCTGAGGCAGGCTGTGGAGATAAGGACTGCATTAGGAAGTGCTGGAGGCCTGTATAGCGGGTCTTTACGTTGTCGGTTTTCACTGCAATAGCCAAGGCTTTCTTTGTTCCTAAGAGAATGACGAGTTTTTTCCCCCGTGTAATCCCAGTATAGAGAAGGTTCCGGAAGAGGAGTTTAAAGTGAGAGGTATGAACAGGGATGATCACACAGGGACATTCACTTCCCTGATATTTATGGATCGATACGGCATAGGCGAGCATGAGTTCATCGATATCACAGAAGTCATACACCACCTCTTTTCCATCAAAGGTCACGGTTAGTTCTTGCTCTTCTTGATTGATTGCTGTGATTCGTCCCACATCCCCATTATAGACTTTCTTGTCATAGTTATTCCGGATTTGCATCACCTTGTCATGAAGGTTAAAGTGGCGTCCCATTCGGACGAGATGGAGCGCCTGGGGGTTGAGGCGCTGTTGGAGAGCATGATTGAGGTTGTCGGTGCCAATGATCCCTTTTTTCATCGGAGAAAGGACTTGAATGTCATCGATGGGGTTGAAGGGAAATCGATTGGGGATGTGGGTTTCAATGAGTTCAATGATTTTCGCGAGGATTTCTTCAGGAGACTCTACAGAAAAGAAGGCAAAGTCACTTCCTTGTTCATGCTCGGTCTCCGGAAAGTAACCGGCGTTGATGCGGTGGGCATTCGCAACAATGCGAGAGCCTTTTCCCTGCCTAAAGATCCATTTCAGGCGAGAAACAGGTAGGGACTCGGAATAGATCATATCTTTGAGGACGTTTCCGGGGCCCACACTAGGAAGCTGGTCGATATCTCCAATGAAAATGATGCGCGTCTCATCGGGAATGGCTTTCAGTAAGTTGTACATCAGCAGGGTATCGATCATGCTGGCTTCATCAATAATGAGAAGGCGGGCGGTAAGGGGATTATCACGGTTGCGTTTAAAGCCTCCCTCGTTGAAGTCAAATTCAAGAAGGCTGTGGATCGTAAAGGCTTTTTTCCCGGTGATTTCACTCATCCGTTTAGCAGCTCTTCCTGTTGGCGCTGCAAGAGTGATTTTATCGGTTACCTTTGAAGTGATGGAGAGGATGGCGCGGGTAATGGTGCTCTTCCCCGTTCCTGGGCCCCCCGTAATGATGTGCACTTTTTCCTCTAAGCTTTTGGCGATCGCTTGTTTTTGCTCTTTGGCAAACCGGATCCGGTGTTTTTCTTGTGCCCAGTCAATGGCTTTATCGACTTGAATCGGACGGATATTTCCCGGTGCTTCAAAAAGCCGCTTGATTTCCCGCGCGATCCCCCACTCTGCATTATAAAGAGGGCGGACCCAAATATAAGCTTTATCATCCAAGGTGTCTTCCATGATGTGCCCTTCCATTTCAAGATCTCCCAGCTGCTCCGCAATGAGCACTCCATCAATCTCAAGCATGGCTTCGGCTTCTGGAATAAAAGCTTCCTTAAGAAAGCAAACATTTCCTTCATTGCTCAGCTCCCATAGAACATGCTCAATGCCTGCCTTGATCCGCAAGGGGGAGTCTTTTGCAATTCCAAGGTTTTGTGCGAGTTCATCGGCCGTTTTAAAGCCAATTCCATAGATCTCTTTGGCTAAAGAGTAGGGGTTTTCCTTCACCTTCTCGATGCTTTCTTCCCCATAACGGCGGAAGATCTTTTGAGCAAATGAAGGGCGCACTTGGTGAGCTTGAAGGAAAATCATCACATTGCGCACCGAGCGTTGTTCCCCCCAACAGGCCGCAATCTTTTCCACCCGCTTCTCGCCAATCCCAGGAACTTCTGTGAGGCGGTGGGGCTGTTTGTCAATGACCTCAAGGGTTTTGACCCCAAAAGTTTCCACAATTCGTTTGGCATATACGGGGCCGACGCCCTTGACCATCCCCGATTCTAAATACTTTTGAATCCCCAGCACGTCCACAGGAGCAGTGAGCTCATAGCTCTCGACCTCAAACTGCCTCCCATGGCGCGGATGGTGCTTCCACTGTCCTTTGCAATGCAGGGTTTCTCCAGGATTCACTCCCGGCATCGAGCCCACAACTGTAATGAGATCACTTTGCCTTGGGGTTTTCAAACGGGCGACTGTAAACCCCGTTTCCTCACTCGCAAAAACAATCGCATCAATAAATCCACTCAGCTGATCCATAACTAGAAATTTTAGCGGAATTGGAGTGTTTTGAATACCAAAAACTTCGCTGTCTCTCAAAAAAATGAGAGGCTTGATCTAAAATGTTAAAGAGGATAATATCATTCTCTTTGATCCGGATTAGCTCAGCGGTAGAGCAGTAGACTGTTAATCTATTGGTCGCTGGTTCGAATCCAGCATCCGGAGACCCAAGCCCCTTTTCTAAGGGGCTTTTTTTTGAATCCTGCTTGTAAAAAAATCCTTAGAGCGCCAGAATGATGGCGGCAAAATTGCCGGAACATTACAAGGAATGTGTCATGAAGGTTAAAAGAAAAAATCAGTTAGCATCTTTAGTCGTTCTATCCTCCTGTTTTCTTGCAGGATGTCAGTATCAAAGCTCAAAAAATGGAAAAGGGTCAGAAGGGGAACAAACGAGTTTCAGTTCTATGGAAGTGCAGGGCCTTGATTCCGTTACATTGACGAAATTTAACTACCAACTTGAAGGAGGGGAACTTGAAAAAGCAAGGGTCCATGCAAGCCAACTGAGTTGCCCAGAGGGAAGAGCCATTGCATTTTTAAGAGTAGTGTTGAAGGGAAAAGAAACAATTGAGAATTCGACATGCAAAAAAGAAGCGTTAAATGAAGCGATTCAAAATTTAAACTCTATTTCGAATTTAGAGGTTAAATTTGCATTGCAGCAGGAGTTTTTAACGGCTCTATTTGATTTAGACCCTAAGCACAAGCAAAAAAGCTTAACCGAAATCTATACAGGTGTTCTTGATAATTTCTGGGAAACAGCAACAGCCCTTGACTCGAATGTTGTTAAGTTAAAGGCCGCGACAATTTCCAACATCAACCAGGCGCTCAATAAGTCTTGGACTCTAGAAACTTCTCACTTAAAAAAATTGGGACTTGAAGGAAAGCTGCATACTGCAAAGTTAAGGTATCCGCTCAATCCTGAAAAAGCTCATACTGAGATGACGACGATTAAAGATCAAATCTGGGAAATCAATCCTCCTGCAGCCCGGATTCCTTTTCTCCTAGATCTCATTGAATTTGAACTCGATGTTACGCATGATCTTTCAGAGGCTAAGAGGCTGATCACAACGCTTAAAAAGACAATAGAAATGGAAGCAAAAGTTCAGGGTTAAGGTTTTTTATTGCAATGAATAGGATTTTCTAATAACCTTAATAACTTTTGTATTGAGGTGTATTGTGAAAAAGAGCTTTATTGCAGTTTATATTTTTTTATTGATAGGAAGTCTAAAGGCCTCTCAGACGGTGATAGTCGATCCCCACTTCTCTCCTTATTCGGGGTCAGCGAACCTTTTAACTGCTGAGGGGTTATTGATTCTAGGGGAAGATGCACTATTTCCTGGAGGGGGAAGGAATACAACTTCTAAGGTATGGGGAAGAGCCTTAGAGCAGTTGATTTTCTGGCAATCCATTGGGACCATGACTTCGGTGGCTCAGCATGAGATTTTCGGACATGGATACCGTCTGCGTGAGCTTGGAGTCACACCGAAAAGATATGTGGTGACCCCCTGGGGAGGCGCGACCTACTTTGAGGTGAAAGAGTCCTTTAAAGTGGGAGATATGATGGCTGTGATTGTCGCCGGGCTTGAGGCGGAGTCGATCATGGCATGGGACCTAAAAACAAAGTGGCTCAGAGAAGGAAAAATCGATGGTCGTTTGAGCCCCACTTATAATCAAGCGCAGCAGTCCTTATTCTGGTACACCCTCATCACCCAGCTGGGGCGTTTGCATAATGATGAGATTTCTGAAGGGAATGATGTTGATGGCTATCTCAAGTTTCAGAATGCAACCTATATCGATAGCAACCTCACGATTGGACAATTGACCCGCTGGTCTCTTTTCAATTGGCTCGATCCCATGACTTTTTATAGCTACTATGCGTTTTTCTACTATATGGCAGAGGGGAAATCTTGGGCCTTTCCGATGATCCCATTGGGGAAGGATATTCGGTATCTTCCGAACGTAAAGATTGCCTATGCTCCTTATGCTCCTGAGGCCTACTTGGAAAACTTTTTTATTTTCCGAGGAAATCCTGTCTACTTCTACTTTAAGGGAGGAAAGCGGAGCTTTGGATCGGGATTTGTTTACGATCACTTTTTTGAAGGGACCAGGGGAGCGCTCGGACTTAAATTTGATGGGTGGAACCAGGGAGTTTTTGTGACACCGGCTACGCTTGAAGAGCTGGAAGAAACGGGGGAAGCCTTTCGCCCTTCTGTCAATAAAAGACGTTGGGGAGCCGCCCTTTCTTTAAGGGGCACGCTCAACTTCACTCGATCGATGGCTCTTTATACTGAACTAGGGGGAAAGACATCGGGCTACCTTCCAGGATATGGTTTAGATAAAGAAATCATTGGGCGTATTGGAATCCAATTTGGACCGAATTCCCTTCGACAAAAAATGAATCCAGAGACTAAAATCAACGCAGTTAAATCTAACGGAGGATTAGAATGAGAAAAGCTTTATTAGCAATGGGAATGGGGATGGCGGTCCTTCTGACAGGATGTGCGTCCTACCAAGCAAATTCCCTTTCCGCTCTCGACCCACAATGTGTTCGTGAGTACCCAGAAATTGAAGGGATGCAGATTGGTTGCAAAGCCTTTAATGAAGAAGATTGTTACACCTTTTTAGACCGCAATGTGATCGCTAAAGGGTATCAACCGATTCAGTTGACGTTTCAGAACAATACCAATAAGCGCTATGTGTTTACTACCCAAAATGTCAGCCTTCCCTGCGTGAGCCCAGAGACGGTTGCAAATACCGTTCATACCAGCACAGTTGGGCGTGTTGCAGGATATTCTGTTGGAGGGTTGTTCCTCTGGCCTCTCTTTATTCCTGCGGTTGTTGATGGAATTAAGTCTTCGAATGCCAATAAAGCCTTAGATATGGACTTCAACGACAAAATGAAGCAACAGTTTGTGATTGCCCCTAGAGGATATGCAAAAACGCTCATTTTTGTTCCGAAGTCCCAAATGTCTCCGATCTTTGATGTCTCTCTTCTTGAAGAAGACACCGGAAAATACAAGACCGTTGGGCTTACTGTCGTTCAGTAGAGAGGATATAGTTGAACTAAAACGATACTCTCTCTAACTTTTCGACAAAAAAAGGTATCTCACGCTACACTGCAACTTATGAGATACCTTTTCTTTATCTTCATCGCTTTTTTGACTGGGTGTGCGTCCTACCAAGCCAAGGATCTAGCCTCTCTTGACCCCTATGTTGTGCGGAATTATCCTGAGTTGGACGGGCTCCATATCGGTTGCAAAGCTTTTACAACGCAGGACTGTCTCATTTACCTCGGCAGGAATGTGATGGCAAAGGGATACCAACCTGTTCAACTCACATTTAAGAATACAACGGAAAAGAGTTATGTATTTTCTTCAAAGGAGATCTCTATTCCTTGTACCAACCCCCAAGAGGTGGCGCAATCTGTCTACACCTCGACCCTAGGGCGGGTGGTCCTCTATAGCCCCCTAATTGTGCCAGCGATTGTCGATGGGGTGCGCTCCATGAATGCCAATGCGAGACTCAATCAGGACTTTCACTATAAGGCCCAAGAACATTTCATCATCCCTCCTGGGGCCTATATTAAGACGCTAGTCTTTGTCCCTCAGGCACATTATCGCCCAGTTTTTGACCTTTCCCTCCTAGAAAGGGAAACAGGGAAGCATAAAACAGTCGGAATTTCACTTCTTAAATAAAAATAGTAATAATAATTATTTTAATATTTATTTTTAATTTCATTTTGTTATAATTGCGACTGTAAAACAAAAGAAGGGGTAAAATTAAAATGTTTGTTCAGACATTCTTAGATCGTTCAAATGATTACTATCAATCGGCTGCTGAGAAGTGGGCTCCCATTTGGGGAGGACTAGATACTGGAGCGCGTTATCTTGCTTTGGAGATCAATACGTACATTGAATCGATCCGACAAGATGTTTCCTTTGGAGACGGCTCTAGAGAAGTTGTCCTGCAGAAAGTCTGGACATTAACAGAAAAATCTACCATTTCTGAAGAAGATGCGACGCTAACGGCTGTCCGAAAATTAATGTATGATCTTTTTATTTCCATTCCGACAACCTTTTTTGTGAAGGATATTCAATCCAAGTCGACCCTTGATCTTACCAAAGCAGGGTCGGTTTCCGATGCCTTTTGGATGCTTGTGAGAAAGACCATTTATGTGGGAGTGATGGTGTATTTACTCGATCAGCTCATCAGTCGGGTCGCTGTTAGAATTCAAAGCGTCCCCGCACCACAAAACCTGATAGAGACAGATCTCCGCTAGCAGGGCGATAAGAGATTGGAGCGTCAACGGCCGGAGCTACTGTAATGGGTGTGCTCTCACTTGTTCCCTGATCAAGATGGTTATATGAGGGATAGAGATGCATTTCCCACCCAATGTCAAGGACCATGCGAAATGCTTCTCGATGCTCACGGCTTATCCAGGCCTGCTCTAAACGAATTCCTAAAGCCAAGTCGAGGACTTGCTGCAATGTCCAAACCTGATCATGATTCCTTCGGATTCGAGAGTCATGGATAACATCAGCGCGATCAGGAGAGCGGATATGCGTTGTAAAATGCGTGACATTCTTGAAGGGACCGTAGCATAAAGAAAGTCCTCCTGATCCAAAGATATAGAGAAATCGAAAGACATTCCAAGAGGAATCAAAACCTCCCAAAACCCCGACAGCCCAGAAATCCTGTTTCTGATAGTCATTCCACTCGGCAAATCCAGAAATACTGGAGCCTCCTGTTCCTTCAAAAGACTTTTTACTTCTAAAGTCTAGGTGAGAAAAATGCCCTCTAACTCCCCAAAAAGGGCGCAAAGACAGGCGTTGACTCAGGAGAAAGTGACGCCCTAGCTCAAGGTTCACTTGGTTCATTTGAAATCCTCCCTCTCCTGTCAGGCGTGTAGCCATGGAGTTGGAAGCGCTGAAGTTAGACCAACTATTGGAAAGGAGCGCTGTTCCTGGAGGGTTTCCTAGAGCAAGCATTGAGGGGATGGGGGCGGAGACCGTCTTGGTATCTGCAAAGGAGTTATAGAAGTACGTCCAGTTGGCGGCGACATCCCATCCATCGTAGTTTGTGTTGACACCAACAGCAGCCCGAACACCAGGATTCCAGTCCCAGTTAAATTCAGAAATTTTATCTGGTTGTGTGGTGGTAGTTGCTCCCGAACCGATCACTTGGTAGCGTGTGGCATAGCTGAGGTCTGTGACATTAGCGGTCCACCATAAAAAGTCTGCTTCAAAGGTGATGTCAAAAGCATTCGATTCCATAGGAGAAACAGAAGGGGTAATTACAGGAGAAGCTGGGTGAGGGCTAGTCGGTGTAGAGGGAGGAAGGTAACGGTTATAGGGAGCACTGACACCGAGCATGAAAGGAGTCAGAAGGATCAGTAGTTTTTTCATTCTTATTCTCCTTTAAAACTCGACTTGTCCTCGAAGGACAACCCCAGAGAGTGTCAAATCTCCTTCAGCTGGCAGATAAGTCGTTCCATTCCCAGAGGCAGAGACATTAGCATCTAGATGATTGTAGCCAGGATAGAGGTGGTTTTCCCACCCGGCATCAAAGCGCAGTCGACAATCTGACTGGGAAATAGGAAGTTCCCAGCGGATCCCAATCGCTAAATCATAGACCTGTTGAAGGGTATATAAATCGTCATGGCGAAACCTTTGGTCGAAATTTGAAGTGACCTGGTTGTTAGCGTTGGTCGCGAAAGATTGCAGGTGAGTGTGGCTATCGAAAGGGCCGTAAATGAGTGAGAAGGCCCAATCGATGAAAAGGCTCCAACTGCGACTGAGTTTCCACTGACTTTCTAACCCTCCAAGGAGACCTACAGCCCAGAATTTTTGTGTGCGCCTTGCCAGTTCTTGTGCTAAGTCTCCATAGTTTCCTTGGACCTTAAGAAACATCCGTGACCGGTGTCCGCGGAGGCCTCCAAAGGGGCGCAGGATAAGCTTAGGACTGATAAAAAATTGGCGGCCCAACTCTAAATCAAACTGATTGAGCTGCACACCCCAACGCGTTTGAATGCTATTGAAATTTGAGCTCGTCCCGTTCGCTAGCCAGGGAGATGCCAAAGCTTCTGTGCCCACAGGGTTAAGGATTAAGTTGTTTGAAGCATAAATAGGAACTCGCGTTGAATCGGTTGTACTGACATAGTACCATGTCCAATCTCCATAGATGTCCCATCCATCATAGTTTGTCTTCAGTCCCAATCCTACTCGTGTGCCGCGGTCCCAGCGCCATCTCGGTTCATAAATCTTTTCAGGAGCGACAAAACGCGCACCAGGATTTGTCGAGTCTCCAGCACTGAAGACAATATACTTGGTGGCATAGGCAAGGTTCGTGGTTGTGGCATACCAATAGAGGAACTCTGCGTCCAAAACGAAACTGACCGTGCGCTCTGGTAAAGGCCCTGTTGGAGGGGTAATGGGAGGCATCTCATGATGAGGGGGCGTTACTTTTTGTGGGGGAGGAGGGGGTTGTTGTCCCTGTTGCGCCATTAATGCTAGGGGAACAAGGAAGAAAACGCACTTCTTGAGCATAGGTGAACCTCTTTTAATATAAGAAAAAAGAGGGTAACAAAAAATTCATTACGCAGTCAAGCTAAGAGACAGTCTCTAGGGCGTGTCCCTAAACTCTCTGTTTTATAGTTGCACTCAGGTTTTTCTGCCTGTCAAAGTGCGGAAATCGATAGCAACTTGGTAAAGTTGTTGAAATTGAGCACGCAGACAGGCTGGAAAAGAAGTGAAAAATATAAGACAGAGAGTTTGGGGACACGCTCTAATGTGCCAGGGGAACTTGCCAGTAGGGATGGCTGAGATCTTTTTCGTATTTTCCTGTCTTGGGGTTATAGATCCGCGCGGGATCAATGTTGGGCCCATATTTATATTGAAGGAAGCGGGCAGTTTGATTGGGAACAGGAACTTCAATCCCATCAAACATTCCTTTCTTAAGAGGGAAAATCACATCGAAAGGAATGGGAGCCATTTGCTGCCGTTCCCGTTCTTTCCAGTCCTCAGCCATGAAATGGCTATCGAGATGAGAAACGATATATGTAATCGTATGGGCCTTGGGGTCGATATCATTGCAGTAGATGTCGATATGGTTACGGTTTTCTTTAACGTAAACCCGAATGTAAGTTTTGGGGAGTCCTCGGCTCGACCAATCTTGGGCGAGAAACTTATGAGGATTGAGTTTCTTGAGGGCATTTTTGGCGTTTTGGAAGTCGTTGACGAGAATCGACAGGTCCAGGTCATTATCCCAGGGAATGACCCCTCCATGACGGTAAGCACCGATGCAAGTGCCGCAATCAACCCAAAAAGGGATATTTGCCTCTGTGAGCAGCGCAACAATTTCTGCTAAAGCTTCCTTATCGGGAGCTAGATGATTCTCATCCCCAGGATGCCTGAGGTGTCCTTGGGGAACACAGAGCTCTCCTTCCTGCCAATCTTGGGTGTTGATGCCCCATTTTTGATAGAGCTTTTGGTTAGAAACCACTTTTGTCGAATTGAGGTGTGCTTTTAAGGCAATGTGCTTTGCTTTGGTTTCAGGGTTAAAAAGCGCTAGGCCTTTAAGTGTCGCTCCTAAAATGATTCCTGGAGTGAAGAATGTCAAAGCAACTGGAGAGTAGAGGCGTTTGTGGGTTTGGTATTGAAACCGCTGTTTAATTTCAAAAGTGACACCATCATAATGGATGGCTTTGCCCTCACACAAGTATTGCGTGGGCATGAGCAGCATGTTCGCAAATTTCTCCACCCCCTTGGCGTCTTCAAAGGCGGTATTGATCACGACACTATTGATAAAGGCATGATAGAAGCTAACGATAACCATTCCAACTTGGAGAAGAGCACTAGTGATTCCAGGAAAAAACTTACATATTTTTGGAACAGCATCTATAATGTTCATACTAGATACTATGCAAAATCTTGGATTTATTGGAAATGGCTCCGCGCGTTTTTTTAACTCCTCCAGACCGATTTGTGCCTGAGCTTACAGTTGTCGGATGCTATTGTGAATGGGAGGGGGCATTTCTCCTGCTTAAACGGCATCCTCAATGTCTTTCAGGGGGGAAATGGTGTCTTCCTGGAGGTAAATTAAACGTGGGAGAATCCCGCATTGAAGGAGCGCGGCGAGAACTTCAGGAAGAAGTGGGAGTTGAAGGAGACCTCTCTCACTTTTTAACCTTTTATATTATGCGTGACACGCTCCAGTATGATTTTGCATTGTATCGCTGCACTTTTCCTCAAAAACCCCAACTCCGGATCCATCTCGAGGAACATACCGAAGGGCGTTGGGTTACTCACAAAGAAGCAAAAATACTCCCTTTGATCGATGGAGGAGAGCAAGTCCTTGACCTTTGTTTGGAAAATCTTTAATACAGAGGAAAAGGAGTGAATAAGATGACAAAATTGCTCGAAGGACAAAAAGCCCTCGTTACGGGGTCAAGCTCAGGAATCGGAAGAGGGGTAGCGATTGCTCTAGCCAAAGCAGGAGCGGATGTGGTGGTCAATTATGCTGGATCCAAGGATAAGGCAGAAGCTGTCGCGGACGAGGTCTCTAAATTTGGGGGAAAAGTTCTCGTTGCAAAAGCCGATGTTTCGAATGAAGCAGAGGTTCAAGCAATGTTTCAGCTCATGTTCAAAGAGTTTGGAACCATTGACATCCTTGTCAATAATGCAGGGCTGCAAAAGGATTCCCCTTTTGCCGAAATGACATTAGAACATTGGAATCAAGTCATTGCCATTAACCTTACAGGGCAATTTCTCTGTGCCCGAGAAGCGGTACGCGAGTTTTTAAAACGGGGGATGCGTGATGTCTCTTGCGCCCTTGGGAAAATCATTTGTATGAGTTCTGTTCATGAACTCATTCCTTGGTCAGGGCATGCAAACTATGCCTCGTCAAAAGGGGGAATCATGCAACTGATGAAAAGCATGGCGCAAGAACTTGCTCCCAAAAAAATCCGTGTCAATAGCATCTGTCCTGGGGCGATCAAAACCCCCATCAATAAAGAGGCCTGGGAAACCCCCGAAGCTCTCAAAGATCTTATGAAAGTCATCCCCTATAAGCGAATCGGAGAAGTGGAAGATATTGGGAATACAGCCGTCTGGCTGGCCTCCGACCTTGCCGATTACGTGAATGGTGCCAGCATTTTCGTCGACGGAGGGATGACCCTTTTCCCTGGTTTCACTACCAACGGCTAATACCATTTCCGAAAAATAATGGTACATTTATCCATGCCTTGCACGTCATTTTTGCAATTTTATTTCTCACTGATATTCAAAAATATCAGTTTCGAAATGCACTTGCAAACCTAACGCACAATCCAAGGCCAAATGTGTCATTATTTTTCGGAAATGGTATAAGGAGTCTCTTCTGGAGCATTGTAGGGGTGAGGATCGGCGTGATTTCCCTTTTCTTGAATGAGTTTTTTCAGGAAGGGATAGAGAGCAAAGAGAATCCCTCCGGTGAGGATCGAGCTCCATCCCAAAAGATTAAAGGTTTCTGAGAAGGCTGGGTTTGTATCCAAGGGATTGCGCATTTTTGAATCGTCGAATCCCATTTGAGAGAAAAAGTTAGAGAGTGTTGCAGCCACTCCAACGACCATGAGCCAGGTGCCCATCATTAAGCCTTGAAGTTTCGAAGGGATCAGCTGTCCAATCATAGCATATCCAATGGGGGAGAGGAGGATTTCTCCGAGGCTTTGCAGCACATAGCTAATAATCACCCAGGAAAATGCGGAGATCCCTTGAGGATTGGCAAAGTGGATCCCCACAGGAATGAGGGCAAATCCGATGCCGATGAGAACCAAGGCGATGGCAAACTGGATGGGAATCCGGATGATATATCCTTTGGCGCGCAGTTTTTTGCAGATATGGGCAAGGGTGGGGCCGGCAAGGATAATAATAATCGTGTTGATGTTGAGGAGCCACTGGGGAGGAACGGTAAAACCCATCACAACACGATCCACATTATGCAGCACAAAAAGGGTCAGCCCCATGGGGGCCATTTGGTAGAGTGTCCAAAAGACAAGAGAGGCTAAGCAAAGAATAAAATAAGCCCAGACCTTTTTTCTTGCCTCTTTGACCCGTTGTTGGAATGCAATGGCAGCAATGACAAAAAGCATTATCGCCCCAACGATCAGGATAAATTCATTGCTGAATTCAGAGTGATGAATCAGCCAGCGGAGAGCTAAGGTGAGAATCACAAGCATAGCAATCCCAATGATTCCCAAGCGAAGTTGTTTAGGCAGCGATGCATGTGTCAGATGAGTTCCAACATCTTTAAGGTATTTCCAGTTGCACAGGGTGATGATAAGGGTAATGACGTTACTCGCTCCTGCCATGAGAAAAAGAATCGAATAATTTTGGTAGATTTGAAAAATCCCACTCATCGTAAATCCAATCAAGAACCCAATGTTCATCCCACTGTAATTCCATAGGAACGCCGTTTCTCGATTCTTATCGTGAGACTCAAAGAGTTGGGTTAGCATGCAGTTAACACAGGTGACATTGAGACCACACCCTGTTAGAAAAATGGCGAGTCCCCAAAAGAGAGATCCTAGACTCGAAACAGATAGGATCAAACACCCTGCAGTCTGAAAGAGCATCGAAAGAGAAAAGAGCAGGCGATAGCTGAGAAAGCGCCCTCCAATAAATCCTCCCAAGAGATGGAGGAAGTAATTGAAAGCGACAAAAGAGCCCGTGATGGCCACCGCCATATCGGCTCCTAAGTGGAGCCCCTTATTGGTATAAAGGACAAGCGTAGAGTACAGAACACTAAAGCTTAAAGTGGAAAAGATTTGGATCACAAAAAGGGTCCGCATCCCTTGAATTTTTTCTTTTGTCAGCGCTAAGTGGCTCATAAAAAGGGAATCACTCCTTTTAAGACATCAACAGGGGCTTCGATAATGGTTTTAAGCCCTTTTTGGAGGAAAATCGATTGCATCATTTTCTGGACAATGATTTCTGAAATCTCCTGAGTGGGGATTCCCTTGTCTGAACTGATATTGTCGAATTCAAGGCGCTCGATAGGGGAAAGATGGTGCAGCTTTCCATCAGAGAGAATCAAATCGATTTGGATGTTGGTGAGGATGAGTTTTTTGATCAACGCAGAGCGCTCGATGGATAAAGGGCTTTTGTGATCAACGGCCATGTTTGCCATAAGGGTTTGCCAGTTTCCCTTGGCTTGATCCTTATCGTAGATCTGAATGTTGACATACACGTTATCGAGATGGATCTTATCGATGACAATAGGGTCTTTGAAGTATTGCTTATAGGGGGCGTCAACATCAATTATTTGCACACGAAGAGCCGTCGGAAGGCGCGTTCCTTTAGGATTTCCAATCGTTAAATCTTCAACGATAAAGCCCTCTTTTCCCCATTTGATCTCTTGGATCGAAACAGGAGTCATCGTTTTACGAGAGATGATTTCCGCAAGAAGCATCGCTGAATTGAGGTAAGCGACGTATCCCAGCCCCGCAAGAACTAAAACGATGGCAACAAAGATGGCAATGAACTTCTTCATACCTTTACCGATATAGGATCAAGGCATAAAAAAAAAGCACTACTCGCTTGAGTAGTGCTTTTCATCAGAAAGAGGGCTACTTTTAGTAGTCCATTCCTCCAGCCATGGCAGGAGCTGCTTTCTCATCAGAAGCCTCATCAGTGATGATGGCTTCTGTGGTGAGAAGGAGCGATGCAATCGATGCAGCCAGCTCAAGGGTAAGGCGGGTAACCTTTGTGGGGTCAATGACACCCATTTCAACAAGGTTTCCATAGGTGTCAGTGAGGGCATTCCACCCTTCGTTCACCTTCATTCCAAGGACTTTCTGAACGACAATCGATCCCTCTTTCCCTGCATTTTCTGCAATTTGGCGTAGAGGGTAAGTGATGGCTTTCATGATGATTTCAGCGCCGACTTTCTTGCATCCGCTCAACTTAGCTAGGTGCTTTTCTAGAGCAGCAATACAATGGATAAAGGCGCTTCCTCCACCAGGAAGAATCCCTTCTTCCACAGCGGCTTTGGTTGCCTGAAGAGCATCATCAACGCGGTCTTTTTTCTCACGCATTTCCACTTCAGTTGCAGCACCCACTCGGATGATTGCAATTCCACCTGAAAGTTTTGCTAAGCGCTCTTCAAGTTTTTCGCGGTCGTAATCAGAGGTGGAGTCTTCGATTTGGCGCTTGATGAGAGCGATCTGCTTTTGGATTTCAGCAGGGTCACCCCCTCCCTCAACAAGGGTAGTGTCTTCTTTCTTCACGACCACTTTTTTAACTGTTCCCAGCATTTCCAGAGTGACCTGATCAAGCTTCATTCCCAGTTCTTCGCTGATGTACTGCCCACCCGTTAGGATGGCAATGTCTTTTAGGTTTTCTTTGCGGCGGTCTCCGAATCCAGGAGCTTTAACGGCACAAACCTTTAATCCCGCACGAAGACGGTTGACAACGAGAGTAGCGAGTGCCTCTCCTTCAACATCTTCTGCAATAATGACGAGGGGACGCCCACTTTCAGCCACAGCTTGAAGAATAGGGAGGAAATCCTTCATCGATGAGATTTTCTTGTCGTAGATGAGGACGAAAGCGTTTTCGTAAACCGCTTCCTGAGTCTCTGCATTTGTGACAAAGTAAGCCGAAAGATATCCACGGTCGAAGTTCATTCCTTCTACAACATCAAGTGTTGTTTCGAATCCTTTTCCTTCTTCAACGGTGACCGTTCCATCTTTTCCAACACGCTCCATGGCTTTGGCAATGGTTTCTCCGATTTCTTCATCGTTGTTTGCAGAGATGGTCGCCACTTGAGCGATTTCTTTGCGGTCTTGAATCGACTTGCTCATTTTTTTGAGCTCAGTAGTGACAAGAGCCACGGCTTCTTCAATTCCCTGCTTGATTTCCATGGGATTTGCTCCAGCAGTTACATTGCGAAGCCCTTCAGTGTAAATTGCTTCAGCAAGAACTGTTGCAGTTGTGGTTCCATCACCGGCTTTGTCGTTCATTTTACTTGCGACTTCAATGACCATCTGAGCGCCCATGTTCTCGTGCTTGTCCTCAAGCTCGATTTCTTTGGCTACAGTGACGCCATCCTTTGTAACCTTAGGGGCGCCATACCCTTTATCGATCGCTACATTGCGCCCTTTAGGGCCGAGTGTCACCTTGACAGCAGACGAAAGGGCTTTGACTCCTTTCTGGATCTTGTGACGGGCATCTTCTTTAAATTTAATATCTTTAGGTGCCATAAGTTTCTTTCTCCTTCTTCTTAATCTTCAAGTGTTGCAATCACATCATCCGCACGAAGAACGACATACTCTTCGTTGTCGACAGTCACTTCTTGTCCAGAATATTTATCCATGAGGACCTTGTCTCCGACCTTAACAGGCATGGGAAGACTCTTACCTTCTTTGGTGACTTTCCCTTTTCCAACGGCGACAACAACGGCAATTTCTTGTTTCTTTTTTGCCGAGTCTGGAAGGATAATTCCTCCTTTGAGCGTTTCTTCTTGTTCCATTCTTTGAACAAGGAGGCGGTCTCCAAGGGGTCTAAGAGAGATTTTCTTTTCAGTTTTTGTAGGCATTTTAATCACTCCATTGATTGAAATTTTTCCACAAAGCTTACATGAGTCAGCATATCTAAAGGAAGGATTTTTTTTCAATAAGAATTAGCAGTTTTTCTATCTAACTGCTAATCACTTTTTTGTTTGCGAAAGAAAATTTAATTTTTTACCATTAGGAGGTTCAATACATAGGAGTTTTTATGGCAAAGGAACGGAAAGAAGTCAGTGTCGAAGATACTTGGGACGTCAATGCATTATATCCAAATCTTGAAGCCTGGGAAAAAGATTTTGAAGAGCTGACAAAAAATAAATCGGAAACCGCTCGTTGGCCTCACCTCGCTGCCTATCAAGGAAAGATTGGAGAAGGGGCAGGCACTCTTTCTTCGCTACTTAACGAAACAAATGAGATCGAAAGACGCCTGTATAAACTCTATACCTATGCCCATCTCCGCCATGATGAAGATGTGGCGCATGAGATTTACAAGAATGCTTACGATCGCATCTCTCTTCTTTACTTTGATTTTCAAAATGAAACCTCTTGGGTGCAACCTGAAATCCTTCAACTCCCTGAAGAAACGTTTGGAAATTACCTGAGAGATCAATCTCTTTCCGCTCATCGGATTCAGCTGGAAAAGCTCTCTGCTCTAAAGCCTTATACTTTGACCTCAGACAAGGAGCATCTTTTGTCGCTTGCTGGGAAAGCTCTAGAGACTCCTTCTAAAGCTTTTGGAGTCCTCAATAATGCTGAGCTCAAATTTGAACCAGCCCTAGATGAAAAGGGAGAAAAACGGGAGATTACACATGGGTCTTATGGGCTGTTTCTTCAGTCCAAAGATCGGATCTTAAGAAAAAATGCTGGGTTGAGTTACCACAAAACATTTGCGTCCTTTGAGAACACCATCTCCGAACTCATCAATGGCCAAGTGCAAAGTCACGTCTTTCGGGCCAAAGCACGCAATTACCCTTCAGCCCTTCATGCAGCACTCACCCCTCATCAAATCGATGTGGGTGTTTACCACAATTTGATTGCTACCGTCAGAGAAAATCTTCCTACACTCCATAAATATATTGCTTTTCGCAAGAAGGCTCTTGGCGTCAAAACCTTTCATTTTTATGACCAATACGTTCCCCTTGTCCCCAGTTTTGAAAAGGAGTATACCTATTCAGAGGGAGTGGAATTAGTTCTGGAAGCGGTCAAACCTTTAGGAGAAGAGTATCATGCGATTCTTGAAAGAGGGCTAGGCCCTGAAAGGTGGGTCGATCGGTATGAGAATGCCCGCAAAAAATCTGGAGCCTACTCAAGTGGGTGTTACGATAGCGTTCCCTATATCTTGATGAACTATAAAGGCATCTTGCGTGATGTCTTTACCTTGGCCCATGAAGCAGGGCATAGCGTTCACTCCTATTTAAGTAACCAAGGGCAACCTTTCCAATATTCAAATTATCCGATTTTTGTGGCCGAAGTGGCATCGACATTTAACGAAGAACTTCTTTTCCGGCATTTGATGGATCGCGCTAGATCTCATGAAGAGAAGTGCTACCTTTTGAACCAGAGGATCGACGATATCCGTGCGACTCTGTTTCGCCAAACACAATTCGCAGAGTTTGAGTTTACCCTTCATACCTATGGAGAAAGAGGAATTCCTCTTACGGCAGCAACGCTTAAAGAGGCTTACCAACAGCTCAATCGAGATTACTATGGAAAAGACTTTGAGCTCGATCCCGAAATTGGGGTAGAATACCTCAGGATTCCTCACTTTTATTATAATTTTTATGTTTACCAATATGCAACAGGAATCAGCGCGGCCTATGCCCTTGTTGAACGCCTTCTCGAGGAAGGGGAAACTGCACGTCAAGATTATCTGAAATTTCTCTCTTCGGGATCGTCCCGTTATCCTGTTGATCTCTTGGAGATGGCTGGAGTCAATATGAGAGAAAAAGCACCTATCGAGAGGCTCATCCACCGCTTCTCCTCTCTTGTAGAGCAGTTAGAAAAGGAAATTTGCTCTTGCTGAAAAAACTAAAGCCAGGTATTCAATAAGCAAGAGTTTAACTAGATCTTTATAATCAATGGACGCAGAATCAAAAGTTAAAAAGGCTATGATCATTTTGAATGATAAAGGCCTCCATACCCGCCCCGCTACAGAACTTGTCAAATGTGCGCAAAACTTTCGGTCGCAAATTTTCCTGGTCTACCAAGGGCTCAATGTGAATGCGAAATCTCTGCTAGGGATCCTAATGCTCGCCGCGACACGGGGAGCCAAAATCGATGTCGAGGCTGAAGGGCCCGATGCCAGCGAGGCTGTCGAAGCACTCACCAAATTAGCGCGTAACCGCTTCAATATCCGCTACTAGGGTGTGTAATCACTCTTCAATTGGAATCGTTTTTTCAAAAACCTCTCGTGTACAATAGATAGGAATATTGTTTTCAAGAGCAAGGGTGAGGCAGTCGCTGGGACGTGCATCGATTTCCAGGATTTTTTGCTTGTTATCCACCTCTTGTTCCACGAAAAGACGTGCAAAATAGAGTGTATCTTGCACATCGGTAATCACCACTTGCAAAAGATTGATATCAAACCCGTTGAAGAGAGAGTTGATGAGGTCATAGGTGTAAGGGCGAGGCTTAATCTGGTCAGCCAGATGCATTTGAAGGTTTTGCCCCACATGAGGGGAGGTATAGATCGCGAATTGCTTCTCCTCGGTTCCGAGGATAAACACCGTGTAGTTTTGTGATTGCATGATCTTATTGAACTGTATGGGAATAAGCTCAAAGTCCATCAAATTCCCTCCCCCTTTCTTTGTATTATAAAGGAATTATGGCCAGTGATCAACCGTCCCGTCACTTTTGCCGATAAAGACGCGCCCTGCTAGATTGAAGAAAAACCCTGTTTCTAAGACACCTGGAATCCGAGAAAGTTTTTCATGATCTCTCTCTGGGTCATCTCGAAGCGATTCAAAATAAATGTCGTAGATGTGGTTGCCATTATCAGTCACATAAGGGCCATCTTTATTCTGCTGCCGCAGGTTTCCTTGATACCCGAGCTTGCGGATTTTATCTAGGATGGCATGGGTGGCAAAGGGGAGAATTTCGACTGGAAGAGGGTGCTTGCCTAGCTTTTCCACCACTTTCGACTCATCGACAATGACAACCATCTCGCGGCTGGTATTTGCAAGGATTTTTTCTCTAAGAAGTGCTCCACCTCCCCCTTTGATCATCCACTTTTCGGGGGTAATTTCATCGGCGCCATCGACAGTCAAATCAATTGCTGTGATGGTATTGATGTCAGCAAGAGGAATGCCTCCCTCTTTTGCTTGGTTTTCTGAGCGGATTGAACTAGAAACCACTTGAATGCTTAATCCTTCTTGGACCCGCTCAATCAAGCGATTGATAAAATGGAATACAGTCGAACCTGTTCCTAAGCCCACAAGCATCCCATTTTTGACGAGTTCTGCAGCAGCAATTCCTGCTGCTTTTTTCATCTCTTCCATACTCGTTATTCTTACGGAAGCATTGCATTCAGAGCAAGAATTTTTCCTTTTCATTTTAGAAGTTTTTATGTCATGCTAGGGGGGTAAGGAAAACCATTTTAAGGAACGATTGGATGGCGAAAGGACTTGCAGAAGAGAGCGAAAAAACAAAAAAAACACGCGAAAAACTGCGACGACGTTTGGAGGAAATGGATAAAGGAATCACTCCTCAAGCCCTCAAAAGAAAATCTTCTGAAATCCAACGTTGGATTGCCCGCCATGCCTCAGAGCGGATCGCTTTGCGTACCAAGTCGATCTCTCTCTTCGATGAAAATCAAAACACTGCAGACCTCAGTCAAAAAGTGAGCGCTGTTGTCGAAATGCTGAAAAAAGCTGCAACTTGAGATAAAAGCAAGGGGAAGATAGACTCGTTTCCATGGATAATGTCATTGAATTTTTAGAAAAGCGTGGGTTTGTCGATAACACCACGAGCGAAGATCTGAAAGAGCGGGCGAAAAAGCCGCTGAAAGGCTACATCGGATTTGATCCGACAGCGGATAGTCTCCACTTGGGGAATTTGGTCGGCATTGTGGCTTTGGCGTGGCTCGAGAAGTTTGGCCATACCCCGGTGGTCCTTCTTGGCGGGGCAACGGGAAAGATTGGCGATCCTTCAGGAAAATCAGTGGAGCGCCCTCTTTTGACCCATGAGGTTCTTTTAAAAAATGTGGAAGGGATCCGGAAGCAGTTTGAGCGGTGTTTAAAAAATCCGGTCATTTTAAACAATGACGATTGGCTCACAAACTATGGGCTTGTGGCTTTTTTGCGCGATGTCGGAAAACATTTTCGTGTGGGGCCGATGCTTGGAAAAGATAGCGTAAGAAGTCGGATTCAATCGGAAGAGGGAATTAGTTTTACCGAGTTTTCGTATCAGGTGCTTCAGGGCTACGATTTTTATCACCTTTCAGAAAATGAAGAGGTGGTGTTGCAGATGGGGGGAAGTGACCAATGGGGGAACATCACTGCGGGAATGGAACTGACGCGGAAGCTTACCGGCAAATCGATTTATGGAATGACTTTTCCTCTTCTTACGCGGAGCGATGGGGGAAAGTTTGGAAAATCTGAAGAGGGGGC
>JAGROF010000002.1 GCA_020440405.1 Chlamydiia bacterium | reverse complement strand
GTTACTTTTAACGCGATTACAAAAGACGCCGTTCTAGAAGCACTGAAGCATCCCCGTAAAATCGACCTTTCCACTGTCAATGCGCAACAAGCACGCCGCCTTTTAGATCGTATGGTCGGCTATAAAATTTCTCCCCTCCTCCAAAGAAGAATTAAAAGGAGTGGTTCGGGCAGCCTGTCAGCAGGGCGCGTTCAATCCGTCGCTCTCAAGTTGGTTGTCGACCGGGAAAAAGAAATCGAGGCCTTTGAGCCTGTGGAATATTGGACCATTGCGGCAGTCCTTCAAGGCGACCCAAAAGAACGCTCCATCACTGCAGTTTTGCACTCGATTGAAGGGAAACGGATTGAAAAAGAACCCTCCCCTAAAAAAGAAGTTGCCCTCATCCCCAATGAAATCGAAGCCAAGAAGCTTGTAACCAAGCTCAAGCACTCCTCCTTTAAAATTACCAAGGTTGAAAAGAAGGAAAAGAAAAGGCATCCCGTCCCTCCCTTTATCACCTCAACTCTCCAACAAGAAGCAAGCCGCCACCATGGCTTTACAGCATCTCGTACTATGGGCATTGCCCAAAGCCTTTACGAAGGGGTCGACCTCGGTTCCGAAGGAACTGAAGGTTTGATTACCTACATGCGTACCGATTCTGTACGCGTGGAAATGGAAGCCATCAATGCCGCCCGCAAACTCATTGATGGAGCCTATGGCAAAGAATATCTTCCTCAAAAACCTAAAATGTATGCATCTAAAAAAGGTGCGCAAGACGCCCACGAAGCCATTCGCCCTACCAACCTCAACCACCCTCCTGATGTTATTAAATCGTATCTCACAACAGATCAATATAAGCTCTATGTTCTCATTTGGCGTCGCTTCATTGCTTCACAAATGAACCCTGCTATTTATGACACAGTTTCATGCGAAATCTCTGCTGATCAAGACCTGATTTTGCGCGCTTCTGGTTCCATTATCAAATTCCAAGGATATCTAGCTGTTTATCAAGAAAAAGAAGACACGGACGGAGAAGAGAAAAACGCTCAAGATGAAGGAACCCTTCTTCCCCCAGTCCAAGAAGGGCAAGCGCTTAAACTTCTCGATGTGGAATCGAATCAATCGTTTACAAAACCTCCCCCACGTTACACAGAAGCGTCCCTTGTAAAAGAGCTGGAAAAATCAGGCATTGGACGCCCTTCAACCTATGCCTCGATCATGAATAAAATTCAGGGACGCGCCTATACAACCAAGGAACGTCTAGCCCTAAAGCCAACAGAGCTGGGAAAAATCATCGCCCAGATGCTTGAAAACCACTTCACTATGATCATGGATATCAAGTTTACAGCGCGCATGGAAGATGATTTGGATGAAATCGCAGAAAATAAAAAAGACTGGAAAGCTTTTTTGAAGGATTTCTGGACAAAATTCGTTCCGGTTCTTGAAAAAGCGGAAAAAGAAGCTTTTGTCCCCAAGCTCATGACAGACATTAATTGTCCTAAATGTGGAAGCAAGCTTCAAAAAATCTGGGCTCGTGACAAGTATTTTTATGGGTGTTCAAACTATCCCGATTGCAAGTTCACTGTTTCGATTGAAGCACTAGAATTCAAAAAAGAGGATTATGCAGAAAACTTTGATTGGGACCAAATGTGTCCTAAGTGCACCTCTCCCATGAAAATCCGCTTTGGCCGTTTTGGAGCCTTCCTAGGATGCACGCGCTACCCTGACTGTAATGGGATTGTGAATATCCCGAAAAAAGACGAACCCATTCCCGAAGACATGCCTAAGTGCCCAGCAATCGGATGTGATGGAGATATTAAGCAACGGCGCAGTCGCTGGGGAAAAACTTTCTTTAGTTGCTCCAACTACCCCGACTGTAATGTCATTGTCAACCAGCTTGACGACCTAGAGATCAAATACCAGGATTACCCCAAGACTCCCTATGTTAAAAAAACAAAGGGAACTAAAAAAGCAGCCGCAAAAAAAACAACCAAGAAAAAGGCAGCGAAAAAGAAAACAACGAAAAAAACCGTGGGGAACCCAGCTCCTCTATCTCCTGAGCTGCAAGCGATTGTCGGAGCGAAAGAACTGACTCGAGGGGAGGTCACGAAAAAAGTCTGGGAATACATTAAATCCAAAGACCTCCAAAATCCCAGTAACAAAAGACAAATTGTTCCTGATGATAAGCTTGCAAAAGTCTTTGGCCACTCCGACCCGATCGATATGATGAAACTGGCAGGCATTTTAAGTAAACATATCCTCAAATGATCTCTCTGCATCGAGCCCAACGTTTTTTGATCTATTGCTTTGTTTTCTTTGGTCCACTTGGCACCCTTCTCACCCCTTCATTTATGCCTTATGCCTTCCGGTTCTATCACTTTTTGCTTGTCCTCTCTCCGATCTTTTTCATCAATGTTAAGATGAAAGAATGGAAGACGGTCCTAGCTTTTGTTCCCTTTTTGAGTTATTGCCTTTTTTCGGCTTACTTCACACACAATAAAGCATTCCACCGAGATGCCTATCCACTTTTCCGTTGTTTTCTCTTTGTAAGTCAGTGCGTGTTCATGTTCGGGGCTGCCTTTTGTCTGAGAACGCGCGACGAAAAAGAACGTCTCATTCGCCTCTACTTAGCAGGGTTCTTTATCTCCCTTGTTATTGGGTACATTTTTTATATTGGATTCTATACCGGGAATATCTCCTTTGAAACCATTCATCACTATTCAGTGGAAGCTCAGATGGGATGGGGACTCCTTCGGTTTTCCCCAGGAACTTACCCCAATGAATATGGAAATATTTCCAGCTTTGTCCTGACAACGCTTCTATTACTCTACGCGAGAAAGCCACGATTTCTAACCTTTGTCTTCGCAGGACTCACTTTTATAGCCTTCCTCTTGACCACAACACGCGCCGCCTATCTCTCCTTTATCGTCTCAATGATTTACCTCTGCATGACCTCTCTTCCCATGCGGAAACTTGTGGCAAAAATCTGCTTCATTGGACTGGCATTCCTATTGATTCTCAAAGCATATTCGATCGATTTTTTTACAATTTTTGCGAAAGGAGTCAAAACGATTAGCTTGACTTATGGCTCTACGGGGATCCGCTTTAATGAGTGGGTGAAAGGATTTGAAGATTTAAACGCAGCCCTTTTTCTAGGAAATGGCTTTGGATCCAATATTCTTGCTCACAATGTCTACTTGGAAATTCTTTTTGAAGTGGGCCTTATTGGCTCCCTTCTTTTGCTCATTACTCTCTTTTACTATTTTGGAGAGCATGGCCACCGGATTCGCAAAATGCTGGCAAACCGCACGACACATGCTGAAATCATTGTCGGGATGATCCACATTCTTCTCTTTGCTGCCTCAAACCACAACATGCACCACCATCTAACGTGGTTTGTTTTTCTTTTATTTAATATGTTTCTGTTTTCAGACAGGAGAGACGATGCAGTTCTTTCTTCGAACAAACGACAACCTTCCCCAAGTATTTTACAACAACAAGATCCTTTACACCAAGAGTAACGATATCATCCCCAAAAACCAAGCAATCCTCACTATCAATTGCTTCAATTTGACCAGAAAAGTAATTTCCGTTTTCATCCTTAGGAAGCACCGCATCTAGCCGCTGCCAAGACCCTAAATCGGACCAAACGGAAGGGTAAGGAATTAAAAGCACTTGCTTTGTCTTTTCCATCACCGCATGGTCGATCGAAATGTTAGGGAGCTTAGAAAAAGACTCCAAGCATGTTTCATAGGGGCTACTGATCCACCTAGCAATATCAGGAGCATGTATTTCAAACTCCTTGAGGAGGTGCCCGATTTGAAAGACAAAAATTCCAGCATTCCAATAGTAGTTTCCTTTTTCAATGAGACGCACTGCGGTCTCGAAGGGAGGTTTTTCGATAAACCGTTCTACAGGGAGCACCCCTTTTCCCTCTCGTACTTGGATATAGCCATACCCTGTCTCAGGATACGTCGGAACCACTCCAAATGTCACGATGGCTCCGGTGCGCGCCCCCTCTTCTGCACTCGGAAGGAGACGGAGAAAATCTTCCTCATTTTCAAAATAAAGGTCGGAGGGAGTCACGACACAAACGTCCTCAAAGGAGGCTCCACACCGATCGATCCAATGCTTAAGACCCAGAGCAATGGCTGGAGCTGTACTTCGTGCTGTTGGTTCAATTAGAATGGGACACTGAACTTGCTCCTGAACCAAAGCATGGTGTTTGCCATTCGCAATGACCAAAAGATCATGGCTTGACAACCGTCCCACAGTCTGCTCAAGAAGGGAGCCTTCTTCCCCCAAAGACAAAAACTGCTTGGGCGCTTCATCTCGAGAAAGCGGCCAAAGGCGCGTTCCAGTCCCTCCTGCCAGAATCATTCCCTTCATTTAAGCCCCCTCCACGGTTTGTGCCACTAAGGCTTGAAATTGTTTTTTAAAACGTGTGGGGCAGAAGGTTTCCGCGTGATCACGTATCTTCTGTGGATCAAACGTCTTTGTCTCAAAGGCTTGGACCGCTTCGATCAAAGAAGGAACACTTTGCTTCTCAAAAAAAAGCCCCGTCTCATTTTCAATCACTGTTTCAAGAGCTCCCCCTCTTCCAAATGCAATGACAGGAGTTCCGCAAGCCTGAGCTTCAACAGGAAGGATCCCAAAATCCTCAAGCGCTGCAAATACAAATCCCTTCGCTTTTTGCAAGGTCCAGCGGAGCGTATCATCATCTTGATACCCCAAAATTTCTATATTCTTTTTTGCTTTTTCCTTCACTTTATCCATCTCAGGACCATCTCCGATTACGACTAGCTTCTTGTCGGGCATTTCCCCAAACGCTTCGACAATCAAATCGATCTTCTTGTAAGGAACCATTCGAGAGGCTGTTACATAATACTCCTCTTTCTCCCCGCAGAGCATAAAATAGTCCACATCCACAGGAGGGTAAATGACAGATGCTTCTTTTTCATAAAGCTTTTGGATCCGCCGTGCGACATATTTCGAGTTTGCGACATACGCATCGACACGAGAAGAGGCATGGGCATCCCACATCCGAAGATAGTGAAGAAAAAACTTTGCCATGACTCCTTTCAGCCCACTCTTCAGCTTCGCCTCTCTTAAATACTGCTGATACAAATCCCATGCATACCGCATCGGGGTATGGCAATAGCAGATATGGAGTTGTTCCGCATGGGTTAAAACCCCTTTGGCAATTGAATGAGAAGAAGAAATCACAAGATCGTAATCGGAAAGATCAAATTGTTCCACCGCCAAAGGAAACAGCGGGAGATATGAGCGGTATCGACTCTTTGCACGAGGCAGTTTCTGAATAAATGATGTCTTCACCTCCATCTTTTCAAAGGGTGTTCCCACCAAATGCTTGGGATCACGCACCAAAGTAAAAAGCTTTGCAGGAAACGTCTCTGCCAGAGCCTCCAAGACTTTCTCAGCACCTCCAACAGTTGTCAGCCAATCATGTACCAATGCCACTTGCATGCTCCCACTATATCGAAACCTAATAGAGAGTGCAAGACCCAATGGCTGCTCACTTAAAGAAAGTCCAGTTTGGTCAATTAAAGAATACCACAGAGAACAGTGAGAACACAGAGAAT
>JAGROF010000016.1 GCA_020440405.1 Chlamydiia bacterium | reverse complement strand
TCCAAGGATGACGACGTGCTGCGCTTTCATTTGCTCTGCTTGTTGCAGTCCTTTTTGAATTTTTTTTGCTAGGATCATTTCGGCTGAAATGTGGGCATGCCGGAGCTCATAAAGAAATTTAATAGCCTGATTCTTAGCCTTTTCATCAAGAGGAATTAAGGCAACTACCGGCCCCTTTCTTTCAGGAAAAGTAATGCCTTGTCCTTCCATTGTCTGCAAGATTCTTTCAAGACCTGTTGAAAACCCAATACAGGGAAGATCGGGTCCTCCAACAGCTGGGAGAAGGCCATCATAGCGCCCTCCTGCTCCAATGGTATTTTGTGCTCCTAAGATATCAGAGGTAATTTCGAAAACTGTGTGGTTGTAGTAATCCAGTCCCCTCACTAAGTGAGGTGTTACAGAAAAAGGGATCCCCTGGGATTTGAGGAGAGCGCATAAATCTTCAAAATGAGCTTGGCTATCTGGGTTTAAAAAGTCTAAGATGGAAGGCGCAGATTTTAAAAGATTTTGTTCATTTGGATCTTTTGAATCTAAAATCCGCAGGGGGTTTTTTGTAAAGCGGGTTTGACTATCTTCGGATAAGGCTTCAAAGTGGGGCTTTAGGTAGTCTAATAAAGCTTCCTTATAACGCTCTCGACAAGACGGGTCTCCTAAGGTATTCACCATCACATGGAGATTTTTAATGCCCAAGCGACGGTAGAGTTCGTAGAGGAGCTCAATGGCTTCAAAGTCTTGTTCTGGGCCCCCATTCCCAATGGCTTCCACTCCAAATTGATGAAATTGCCGATACCGTCCCGCTTGAGGGCGGTCATAACGGAAGAAAGGACCAATATAATAAAACTTATGGTGCATTCCCAGCTGTTGCAGTTGCCCTTGAGCAAATGCACGCATGACGGATGCCGTTCCTTCAGGGCGTAGGCTCATGGAGCGGTCGCCTTTATCTTGGAATGTATACATTTCCTTAGAAACAATATCAGAGGTTTCCCCGACTCCGCGAATAAAGAGTTCTGTCTTTTCAAAGATAGGGGTGCGGATTTCCTGGTAGCCATATTCATGGGCTAAAGCCCGGATGACGGACTCAAGATGGTTCCATTTTGCCGATTCCTTCCATTTGTCTTGCGACTTAGATTCCTTGGGAAGGATATCAAAAGTTCCTTTGGGCAGAGAGTATTTCATGGGGTAAGTATAACGTCTTTGAAATTAACTTTGCAAGATCTCATTGATCAACTCGATCCACTGCATCAACGTACTATGTGATTGATTCACGCGATGGTCTGCAAAGAGGCGTTTTAAAATTTCTCGAAAAGGAACAGGAAGCCAGGTTTCCCCGGCAAACTCCGATAGATAAAAACCCAGTTTATGATCTTCATTGGGAGGGTAGTTGTTGATGTCTGTTAAGAGAGCTTTGAGTTTCTCGATATCAACAAGAGCTTTCCGTTTAGTATGGGAAAAAACCTGAACCCCTTGAAGAAGGCGATGCCAGGCTGCGGAAAACTGGGCACAATAGGGCCCATTTTCGCTCTGGTCAACATCCAGGAGAATTTGGAGAATCGCTTTGAACTCTTGGAGATCTGCTGTTAGGGCATCTTCAGAGATTTCCTCAAGGTTTCCTTCTTTTCCCCTTCCCAGGGCATTGGTCAGGTTTTGAAGAAAAACGATAAAAGCTGCGTAGGCTTTGGGGCGTTTTTTCTCCTCAGGAAGTTCCCAGTCCTGGCTTTCTTTCTTTTGTTTATCGGCCTCAATCGGATTAACCCGTTATTCATCATCCTGGCGCCCTTCAGAAGGACGGAGAGGCTCGGGGAAAAAAGTCATATCTTATCTCCTCATTTCACGTTATTATTTTACACGAGAGTGGGTTTAGAAAGCAATGAATGGCCCATTAAAACATTGACTTAGAATGAGGATTTCTATAACCTCGCTCAGAGGAAGAATGATTGAAAATGAAAATTTTCTTGAGAAAATAAGGTTTAATTATAGTGAGTATCCTTGAAAGACTGAAGCCTGAGATCCCGCAAGAAGAAATCGAAAATAACGATGAAATCAAAGCGAAGTATAAATACTGGAGGATTCGAGTCTTTTATAGCATGTATATTGGCTATGCCCTTTTCTACTTCACCCGCAAAAGCTTTACCTTTGCGATGCCTGCCCTGATTTCTGACCTCGGGTTTGATAAGGCAGATTTAGGTTTTTTGGGGAGTCTTCTAGCAATTACCTATGGAGTGAGTAAATTTTTAAGTGGTGTCATTTCTGACAAATCAAATTTGCGTTACTTCATGGGGCTGGGGCTGATTTTCACAGGGGTCCTTAACATCTTTTTTGGCCTCTCGTCCTCGATTATGTTCTTTGCGGTTTTTTTAGGACTCAATGGCCTCTTTCAAGGTTGGGGGTCACCTCCTTGTGCAAAACTTCTGACCTATTGGTATTCCCAAACAGAACGAGGGAGATGGTGGGGAGTTTGGAATACTTCTCATAATATTGGAGGGGCAATTATTCCCCTCTTATGTGCCTTTTCCATCCAAGCTTTTGGGTGGAGATATGCGATGTATCTTCCTGGGACAATGGCAATTATAGTCGGACTTTTCTTAATCAACCGCTTGAGAGATAACCCCCGACGTGTGGGCCTCCCATCCATTGAAAAATTTCGGAATGACTATCCAGATGACAAGGATAGAGATGAGGTTGATCAGGATAAGAACCTATCTCCGAAGCAAATTCTCGTAGAACATATTTTCAAAAATAAATTCATTTGGATTCTCGCGATTTCTTATTTCTTTGTGTATATTATCCGCACGGCAATCAATGACTGGATTCAACTTTATCTCATGGAAGAAAAGGGTTACACCCTGATGCTCGCGGGTTCCTGTGTCTTTTGGTTTGAAATTGGAGGGATTTTTGGTTCCCTTGCTGCGGGATACCTTTCCGATACGATTTTTAAAGGAAAGAGGGGACCGGTCAATGTTCTCTTTACATTAGGGATCATCGGAACGCTCTTGGCATTATGGTTTGCTCCTTCAGCGAGTTTAATGCTCGTTTCCACTGTGATGTTTTTCTTTGGGTTTTTGATCTTTGGGCCTCAAATGCTGATTGGAATGGCAGCAGCTGAGCTTGCGGATAAAGAAGCAGCGGGAACTGCAACGGGTTTTGCAGGGCTATTTGCCTACTCGGGGGCTGCATGTGCGGGTTGGCCAGTGGGGCGGATCACTCAAGACTTTGGGTGGCCAGGTTTTTTCCTTCTCCTTTCGATTTGCGCCAGCGTTGCGGTTTTATTACTGCTTCCTTTATGGTCGAAGAGAGCACGCCCAAAACTTGCTGCTCCAGCAAACGGATGATAGACTGCTTTAAAGGATAGATTCATGGGTTGGATCCCTCTCCATGTACATTCTCAATATTCTATTTTAGATTCGACGTGTTCTGTTCAAGCCTTAGCCAAGCAGGCTAAGATGTTTGGTATGGAGGCGTTGGCTCTCACCGACTTCTGCAATATGTTTGGAGTGGTTGACTTCTTCAAAGCGTGTCAAAAAGAGGGAGTGAAACCCATTATTGGAACAGAGGTGGTGGTAGCCCCTCACTCTTGCCAAGATAAAAAAAAGATCTCGGGACATTCTGTCGGATATCCGTTAATTCTTCTTGCAAAGGACCATGTGGGATATCAAAACCTTTGTAAGATTTCATCGATTGGATACTTGGAAGGATTCTATTATACGCCTCGTGTGGATCATGAAACCCTGGAGCAGCATGCTGAAGGGTTAATCTGTCTTTCAGGCCCCATTCAAAGCCGTTTAGCACAGTTTGTCATTCAAGAGCGGGAGGAAGAATTCCAAGAGGAATTGCAGTGGGCATTGAGGGTGTATGGAGAGTCGTTTTATTTTGAATTGCAGCGCCATCAGATGCAAGAAGGGCACATTCATTCCGAAGGCATTGACAAAGAGTCTTGGCTGTACCAGCAGTATTTGGATCGGGTGAAAAACCAGGAAACGGTGAATCATCGATATATAACTCTTTCGAAAGAAAGAGGGATTCCCTGTGTGGCAACAAATGGTTCCCATTATATGACACGAGAGGATTGGAGGGCTCATGAAATTTTAATGAATATCCAATCTGGAGAGCCTGTAGAAATTATTGAGAGGGATTCGTTTGGCCATGCTAAAGGAGTGAGCTTAAACCCGAAGCGGAAGGTGGTTCCTACCCATGAGCTTTATTTCAAATCTCCTGAGGAGATGACGGTTCTTTTTGCAGATGTTCCTGAAGCCATTGGGAATACAGAAAAGGTGGCTGCATTGTGTAATGTGGAGCTAGATTTTCAGGCAAAGTATTATCCCGTGTTTGTGCCTCCCCATCTGGAGGGCACTGAGTATAGTGAGGAAAAACGTGTCGAAGAAGCGGCGCAGTTTTTGCGAAAGTTGTGTGAAGATGGAATTCCTAAGCGATATACTCGTGAGCGTTTGGAAAAAGTGCAGGAGAAATACCCCAATCAAGACCCTATGGATGTCGTCAAAAAGCGGCTTGAGGGAGAGCTTGAGATTATTATTTCTAAGGGGATGTGTGATTACCTTCTCATTGTGTATGATTTCATCGCATGGGCAAAAGGCAAGGGAATTCCTGTAGGTCCTGGACGAGGATCTGGGGCTGGCTCGATTATTCTCTACTTGATTGGGATTACGGATATAGAACCGCTAAGGTTTAATTTGTTCTTTGAGCGTTTTATTAATCCAGAGAGAATGTCTTATCCTGATATTGATGTGGACATTTGCATGGACCGACGCTCTGAAGTGATTGAGTACACATTGAAAAAATATGGGAAGGAAAAGGTCGCTCAGATTATCACCTTTGGTACGATGAAAGCCAAGATGGCCATTAAAGATGTGGGGAGGGTGTTGAGTGTTCCTTTAGCAAAGGTCAATGAAATTGCTAAATTAGTCCCTGAAGATCCGACAATGACACTTGAACGTGCTTTTGAGCTGGATCCCGAGCTTCGGAGAGTGGAGGAAAGTGATGAAGAAGGGAAGAAGGTTTTAGAGTATGCAAAGAGACTTGAGGGATCGATTCGTAACACAGGGATTCATGCAGCAGGGCTGATCATTTGTGGAGATCCATTAACCGACCATATCCCCATATGTAATGCTAAAGACTCTGAAATCGTAGCAACGCAATATTCCATGAAGCCAGTTGAAGCGGTGGGGATGCTGAAGATCGATTTCTTGGGACTCAAGACATTAACATCGATTCAAAAAACGGTGGATGCCATTGCGGAGCATAAGGGGGAGGCGATCGATTGGGTCAACCTTCCTTTAGAAGATCAAACGACCTTCAACCTGCTAAATCAGGGGAAAACACAAGGGGTGTTCCAGCTTGAGTCCACAGGAATGCAGGAGCTTGCAAAACACCTTCATATCGATAAGTTTGAGGAAATTATTGCTGTGGGGGCGCTTTATCGTCCTGGTCCAATGGAGATGATTCCTTCCTTTATCAATCGTAAGCATGGGCGTGAAGAGATTGAAGTAGACCATCCCTTAATGGAAGATGTGATTCGAGAGACCTATGGGATTATGGTCTATCAGGAGCAGGTGATGCAAATCGCTTCTCTTCTGGCAAACTACTCCCTAGGTGAGGGTGATGTGCTCCGAAGAGCCATGGGAAAAAAAGATCGCGTTGAAATGGCAAAGCAACGGGAGAAGTTTCGTACAGGTGCTTTGGAAAAGGGAATCGATGAAGATAAGGCAATGGAGGTTTTCGATAAAATTGAAAAATTTGCCTCTTATGGCTTCAATAAATCTCATGCGGCAGCTTATGGGTATTTAAGTTATGTGACGGCTTACCTTAAAGCAAACTATCCCAAAGAGTGGCTTGCAGCGCTCATGACATGTGATAGTGATGATCTCACAAAGGTTTCCAAGCATATTCGGGAGTGTGAAGCGATGGGGATTCAAATCCTTCCTCCAGATGTGAATGAGTCAGGAACAGAATTTACAGCAGCTCCTTCCGGAATTCGTTTTGCCATGTCTGGAATCAAAGGAGTCGGAAAAGGAGTTGTCGAAGCCATCCTTCGGGAACGAAAAGATAATGGGCCTTACAAATCGCTCTATGACTTTTTCAAACGGATCGATCTAACACGAGTTGGGAAGAAAGTCGTGGAGAATTTAATTGAAGCAGGGAGTTTCGACTTTACAAAGTGGTCTCGGCAAGAGCTTTTAGAGAGTGTCGAGCCGATGTTTGAGCATACCTCGCGCGAGCAAAAAGAAGCGGCAAAGGGGGTGATGGACTTTTTCTCAGTAGCTGAAGACGAAGAGAACCATCCCTTCTTGACACCTCCTCAGGTGGCAAGGCAACAGGAAAAAAAAGAAATCCTTGCAAAAGAGAAAGAGTTCTTAGGCTTTTATCTGACAGGGCATCCCATGGAGGAGTATCAGGATTTAGTCAAGGAGTTAGGGTGTCTTCCTTTTCATGAGCTGTCTGCTATGAAAAGTGGGGCAGTTGTAAAGGTGGCTTTTATTATTGAAAGCGTGAAGGTCAAGGTTTCTCAAAAGTCACAGAAAAAATTCGCCATTTTAGTCATTAGCGATGGGGTCGAGCGGTTTGAGCTTCCTGTATGGGCCGATATGTACGAAGAGCATCAAGGGCTTTTCATTGAAAATCAGCTTCTGTTTTCCATTCTTCAGGTAGAAAATGAAGAAGGAGACCTTAAGCTCAGGTGTCGCGCGCTTGAAGATTTAACAGCAATTACAGATGAGAATAAAGGGGCGCTTCAAACGCTTTATGAACAGGCTCAGCAGGTTGCAAAATCAGACCATCGACGCAAGAAAAAACAACAAGTAGAGAAAAAAATGGATGCCGATTCTCCGAAAAAACTCCATTTGACATTGGATGCAAATCATGTCCGTTTGTCAGAAATTATCAAACTCAAGAAACTTTTTCATAAATATCCTGGAAGCTCTCCTGTCCTTATTGCCTTTCAAACAGATGAGAGAAAAATTGGGAGCGTTGAGGTGGAGTCCAAGTGGGGAGTGGGCTGGAATTCTGAGCTTGAAAGTAGAATAAAATCATTTTCTTTCATTCAGGACTTTTCTTTTGAAGGGTGAATCGATATACTAATGAACATGAAAAAATTAGCACTTATCTTTCTCGTTTGTTTTGGAGCGCTTAGCGCTAACCCCCTTGATCCTGTCATCCGAAGTCAGATCAATGTCCATCAATATTACTCGAAAATGATTGACTACTATCAAAAAGAAGATTGGCAGAAATTGGCATGGAAATGCCAAGACTTGATTGCTGACTTTCCGAGTAGTCCCTTTGCTCGAGAGGCCCACTACTATTTAGGAGTGGCTCACTATAAGCTAGGAGAATTTGAGTATGCAAACACCGCTTTTTCTGATTATTTGAAAGAGGAGCTTAACCCCAAATTCTTTGATCAAGTGATTCGATTTAAGTTTGAAATTGCTTGTGCATTTGATGAAGGGGCGCGTGTCCATCTTTTTGGATGGAATAAGATGCCAAAATGGCTTCCTGCTTATGAAGAGGCTATTGAGATTTATGATGAGGTTATTACGACCCTTCCTCGTGATGACCTTTCTGCCCAATCCCTTTATCGCAAGGGAGTTCTCCTCTTACGTATGGAGGAGTATAAGAAAAGCATTGAAGCCTTTCGCACGTTGATCCGTCGATTTCCTAAGCACCCTCTTGCTCCTGAGGGATATGTTGGAATTAGTGAAGTCTACTTGACGGAGTGCAAAAAAGATTTTCCCGATTCCAATAAACTGGAGCTTGCTGAGATCAATCTTAGAAATTTTCGGTATCACTTCCCGAGTGAACCTAGGATTGCTGAAGCGGAGAAGAAGCTGCTTGGAATGAAAGAACGTCTCGCAAGTGATCTTTTGGAAATTGCAGAATTTTATGAGCGGACGAAAAAAGAAAAAGCGGCTGCGATTTACTATGCAACCATCTTAAAGAAATACCCTGAAACCAAAGCAGCAATCAAGTCGGAGAAACGGCTTAAAGTTCTCGATGTTCCTGATGTTTACTCAAATAAAAAAACTCAAAGCGAAGCCATTATTGTGGATAGTACTGAGTAGTCTTGCTTTTTCGTCGTGCGGATACCGGATGGAAGAGGATGAGACTTTTGCGGCCTTCCCGACGATTTCTGTTCCTTATTTTAAAGGAGATGATAAAGGGTTTTTAACAGATACGGTTGTAAAAGCGCTGGTTTCTTCGGGAAACTTTAACTATGCCAACAAGGGAGGGGCAATGGTTCTTGAAGGTGTAATCGTTTCAGATACTTGTGAACATATTGGGTATCAATATGACAGGCACCCAGTCTCAGGGGAGAGAATTCACCGGCTTATTCCGAATGAAGGACGTCGAGAAATCATGGTTCAAATCACACTAATTGATAGCCGCTCTCTGAAAACACTGTATGGTCCTTTTGTCGTTTCGGCCTCTAGTGATTATGATTTTGTTGATTCTGATTCTTTGCAAGATGCATCTTTTATTAATCGTCGAGGGGTGCGGGAGTCGGTGCTTTTCTTTTCACTTGGGCAGCTGGACTCGGTAGATGGTGCCAAAGCAGCCTCTTTAGACCCGATTTATCATCGACTGGCTCAGAAGATCACTGAAGGGCTTTCTAATCTCCCTTATAACATAGAGCGAGAGTAACACTATGCATGACGAAAAGGTGTTTTCTGCTGAGTTAGGTGAGCTTTACTCCATGTTAAGTTGGGTGCGTGAATGGCTGGAGAAAGCAGGACTTAGTGATGTTGAGGTGAGGCGGATTGAAATCGCTCTTGAAGAGGGTCTTGTGAATGTGATTTCTTATGCGTATCAGGGAAAAGAGGGGAAGGTTTTATTAGGGGTTCATCTAGAAGAAGGGGAGTTTGTTGAGATCCGCATCGAAGACTCTGGACTTCCTTTTAATCCTTTGAAGCATCGGAGGGAAGTGGATCCTATGACTCCAGTTGAGGATTTAGAAGAAGGGGGGCTGGGGATCTTGTTCATGCAAAAGCTTATGGACAAAGTCGAATACCAAAGGCTCCAAGAAAAAAATGTCCTCATATTAAGAAAAACACTACCTCAAAAATCTTGCTGAAGAGTATGGTTGTAGCTTAAATGAATCGGAGGATCCTCTTGAGAAGAGTTTTCATTGCATTCTGTTTATGTATTTTAGCTTTTGGCTGTGGAAAGAAAAGTCTTGATAAAGAGCACCGCCCCCTGAAGATCTGCTTTAGTGAGGAATGCCGCGTTTTAGACCCTCGCTTAGGAGGGGAAGAGCCAACAACTCATGTGATTCGGATGCTATTCGATGGCCTTGTCAGGAGGGATCGTGAGGGGAATGTTGTTCCAGCGGCTGCAGAAAGCTACGATGTCTTTGAAAATAATACCGTTTATATCTTTCATTTAAGAAATGCTTTTTGGAGTGATGGAGTTCCTGTCACGGCCCATGACTTCGAATATGCGTGGAAAAAATCGTTGGATCCTAAAACAGTCAGCCATGGAGCCCAAAACTTTTATATCATTAAAAATGCGAAGGAATCTGTCGAAGGAATCGTCCCTTCTAGTGAAGTGGGGGTGCAAGCCTTAGATGATTTGACATTAAGGGTAGAGCTTGCGTATCCGGTTCCCTACTTTATTGATGCGCTTTTGTGTACCATGTTTTGTCCCATTCCACGGCACCTCGAGCAAAAAGATCCGATGTGGGCATACCGTACAGATGAAACATTTGTTTCGAACGGTCCCTTTTGTCTTAAAAAATGGCACCACGGAGATATGATTGTTCTAGAAAAGAATCCCTATTATTGGGATCGGGACAATGTAAGCATTCCAGGGATTGAAGCCTGTTTTGTTGAAGATGGGATGACACAACTTTGCCTTTTTGAAAAAAGAGAAATCGATTGGTTTGGCAGTGCTATCAATAAAGCTCCTCCTGAAATATATCAGGCTATTCAGAATACTCCTCTTTATGAAACTGTTGAGAGTCCAACAATTTATTGGTACTTTATCAATACGGAAAAATTTCCTTTTAACCATCCTAAAATTCGAAAAGCTTTTTCCTATGCATTAGATCGCAAAGGGATTGCAGATGCTGCTTTTCATGGAGTAGGAAGGCCAGCATATGGAATTATTTCTCCTTGTTTTGGGACAGGAAATCCCCCTCAGTTTGAAGACCATAATTTTCTCTTAGCACAGCAACTTTTCAAAGAAGCTTTGGATGAGCTAAAGCTCACTGTTGACACGTTTCCAGTGATTACACTTCAATCTGTGGCCGGTGCAGAAAACCTCACGCGGACTGTTCTGATTACGCAACAAAATTGGCAGGAAGCATTTGGAATCAAAGTAGAGATTAAGCAGTCCGATTGGCCATGCCATTTTTCATCTATTCAAAAGGGAGATTATCAGATTGGAGTCATGCGGTGGCTTTCTTATCTCTTTGACCCGATTTATATGTTAAAAACGTTTCAATACAAGCACGACCTTGTCAATATGAGTAATTGGGAAAGTGAGACCTATCAAGCGCTTATTGAAAAATCAAGTTATCAAGCAGATCCGGTTGAACGCAATGCAACGCTTGTAGAGGCGGAGAAATTTTTGATGGAAGAAATGCCTGTCATCCCGATCTGCTTTCTCAACATTCAGTATACGCGGCATGAAGACCTGGCTGGAGTGCTGCTGCCCCCTTCTGGAGAAATCGACTTTAAGTATGTCACTTTCCAATAGAGGAGATGGCTTCTTCGGTGTCGATCACTTCTGATAAATAATATTTCAACAGTCTTAAAACAAACTTCGGGGTGTTATAAACCCCTTTTGTTGAGAAGACAAGTTCAAGATGAGGTGTTCCATTTGTAATGAGGGAAATCATCACAATTGTTGTAGGGTTCTCATCGACGATTTTGGGGACAATCCAAATCGCGAACTGGTGATTAAATAGGGTGACCTTGTCAGGGGTTTCAATCACATGAAAATAATGGGGAAGCTGTTCTTGGTTTTTTTCCTCTTCAAATGAGGCATGGGTTAAGAGCCCTGTTTCTTCTAAAAGGGTCATATCCACTTCAATAATGCCATCGGGAATCCAGCTCGAAAGGTTTGAGATGAATTCATTATAGGCTTGATCTAGCTGTATGGGATTCATAGATGCTGCCCGCGTTCTCCTTCGTTACCACTCTCTTTTTTTTCATAGAGATGCCGTTCTTTTTTTTAAAGAGTTGTTTCTGCGATTTATTTTATTTCTTTTTAAAATCTCTAATCTTTAATTCTTTAGCATGGGTTTTTTTTTCATCTTCTTTCTTCAAAATCGAAAATTTGTTACAACTGATAGAAAGTGAGGATTTCTCATGCGGATTGTTTTTTTCCTCTTATGTCTAGTGTCCCTTGCTGCAGAGCCTTTGAAGGTAAGCGTTGGAGCAAAGTCGGCCATCTTAATGAATGCAGAAACGGGAGCTGTTCTTTTTGAAAAAAGTGCAGATGAAAGGGCGTATCCTGCAAGTTTAACAAAGATTGCGACGGCGCTTTATGCTGTGAAAAAGAATAAAAAGGCATTAGATGCAAAAGTCACTTGTTCCCAACAATGCCTGCGTCGGATGAATAAAAGCGTTAAGGTAGCTCACGGGTATAAAGATCCTGCCTATTTCCTAGAGCCTGATGGAACCCATTTTTGGTTAAAAAAGGGAGAGGAAATGCCCTTTATTGACCTGCTTTATGGCATTTTAATTCCTTCGGGCAATGATGCTTCGAATACAGTTGCGAATTACATTGGAGGGTCCATTCCAAAATTTGTGGATGGAATGAATCAGTACTTAAAAAAGATCGGGTGCACCAATACGCAGTTTATGAACCCTCATGGACTGCATCATCCCAACCATTGGACAACGGCGCGTGATCTTGCAATCATCACGCGAGAAGCTTTAAAAGAGGAGTTGATACGTACTATTGTCTCGACGCAAGAGTATGAAAGATGTCAAACAAATCTCCAGACTCCCAGAAAGATCCTTAATAAGAATAAGCTGATTGTTCCAGGAAAGTTCTTTTATTCTCGAGCGATTGGGATGAAGATTGGGTACCATTCAGATGCAAAGCATACCTATGCCAGTGTTGCACGGGATGGGAATCGCACACTCATTGCTGTCCTTCTTGGATATGACGATCCCCACCAACAGTTTCGAGATGCAATCCGTTTGTTTGAAGCAGCGTTTGAAGAAGAGAAAGAGGAGCGTCTCCTGTTCAGAAAAGAGGAAAATACATTCAGTCGAGAACTCAAGGGAGCAAAAGGACCTCTAAAAGCGACTCTGACAGAAGACATTGCGATCTCTTATTTTCCCTCTGAAGAACCTGATATCACGATTGAGCTCAATTGGGAGCACTTGACCCCGCCGATTTCCCAGGGGAGGTGTGTGGGAGCGATCAAAGTCTTTGATGGGGAGATGCGAGAGCTGGAAAGTTCTCCTCTCATTGCAACCGCTGGTGTTGAGCGGTCTCTTCCTGCTCTTGTGGGAGCAGCTGTAAGGGGAGAGTGGACGTGTCCCTCAGAATTTCAAAAGATTCTCACCCTATTTTTAGGCATCGGAGTGATGCTCACTCTTTTCGGATTGTATCGTTTCCAAGGAAAAGAAAAGGGCTGAGAAATTCTTGAGACTTAGCTCTTGAGGACGTGTTGTTTTAACAAACCCGAGCGTCTCTAAAGCTTGCTCAGTTTTTTCAGGAGGGTAAAGAGATTTGAGGGAGGTGCGCAACATCTTGCGGCGCATTTGAAACGCTGTGCGGATTATTTGGAATAAAGGTTCATAGGGAGCTTCAACAGGAGGAGGGTGCAATTTCAGCTCGAGAATTGCTGATTCCACCTTTGGTGGGGGATAAAAGCAAGAGGGAGAGACGGTGAAAAGAAGCTTGGGCTGAGCATGATACTGCGTAAAGAGGGTAAATGAGCTGTAATCTTTTGTTCCAACAGGAGCTTGGCAGCGCAGGGCAACTTCTTTTTGCACCATGATATGAATCGATTCGATGTGCGAATACCCTTGAGGCAAAAGCTCTTGAAGAATGATTCCCGTAATATGATAGGGGATATTGGCGATCACTTTCACTTTTTTTTTGTCTTTGAGAAGACGCTTAAAGCGGATGTTTCGAAAATCATCGGCGAGAATCGTTAAGTTTCCATTTTGAAGACGTTCAAGGTTACGTGCAAGGTTTTCGTCCTTTTCAATTGCAATAACATGAGCCCCTGCCTCTAATAAGGCTTCTGTTAGTACTCCAGGTCCTGGACCGATTTCTAACACCGTATCTTCTTGAGAAAGGTTGGCAGCAGCAATGAGCTTGCGGAGGATATTTCCATCAATGAGGAAGTTTTGGGAGAGCCCTTTCTTAGGCTTGATCCCTTTTTCGGCAAGAAATTGAGCGAGCTTGGAAGGCTTATATAATGACAAAGGGGTGGTAATCCTCAGGAAGTTCGTACTTAGGATCGTCTTTGTCATATCCAAAGCGGACTTTTAGTGTCTTGATATAAGCAGACTTTTCTTTATCAGAAGTTTCAAAAAGAAGCTCGTTTTTGAGTTTGTCATGCATCTCTTCAAAAGTATTCGGAAGGTGGTGAATGAGGTCTTTCAAATGGAAGATCCGGACAACGTTGCTATTGTCAAATCGGCTGACCTGGGTTACAGGAGTGCTATACATTTCTGGAGAGAGTGCTTGAATCACATCAAAATGGAGCTTAGAAATTTTAGAAGAACTTCCTTGATACTCATCAGAGACGCTGACTGAAATCCCATCTAGATCAATGGATTCTGCAACCGATTCCAAAGAATGGTTTGGATCTTCTAAAAGAGCAGATGCTTTGGCTGCAAGGCTTTCGCAGAGCTCTTTATCCTTGCCTCGAATAGAAAGAACGCGATAGGTCCATTCATCTTCAGCAGGGTTTTTCTTTAAGTAGTCGTCATAGGCTGCTTTAATGACTTGGGGGGTGGTGACTTGAAAGGCTTTGGCATGGACCTTCATCCCAATGAGCTGTTGGACTCTGAGTTCGTTTCTGATGATGTCACGTGCTTCTTCATATTGCAAATTGACTTTGTCGAGGTTTGACATAATGTTGGGTCCAAACCGCTCTTCCAACTCTTCGCGGACTTCTCCGTCACTGATTTTGATCTCTTTTTGCTCTGCATCCAAGAGAATAAGTTCATCTGCAATCATATCGTCCAGTGTGGGCTGCCAACGGGCCATGTAAAATTGGTAGCGCTCAGGAGTTGAGGGGGTATAGTCAGGATAGTAGTCATAGAGGAACAGGTCCATTTTCTTGACGACATCGTAAAGGGAAATGACCTTTCCATTAACTTTTGCAAGGGGGCGGTTATTGATCATGAGGCGGGGTTCACGATTCGGAACATGAGGGGAGTCAATAAACGAGGGGGTTTCTATTTCCATCTCTGCAGCAAGGGGAAAAAGAAACGTTGTAAAGAAAAAAATTAAAGCGTAAACTCTTTGCATAGCCATCCTTCTGTCATTTCTGCATTCTACTCAAAACGGCACAAAAAAAGCCATCCATCTCTCCATCTTTTGGAAAACTTTGAAAAAAAGGCTGCTCAAGTTTGAGGGCATACTTTTGCATCAAAAGCTCAACCTGCCTTTCATTTTCCTCTGGAAGAATGCTACATGTTGCATAAGCGATCTTCCCGTTTGGGTGTAAAAATTTCAAGGCTTCTTGAAAGATTTTTTGTTGCTCTTGTGTTAACCGATCGAGCATCTCTTGGCTTAGCTTCCATTTCATGTCAGGATTCCGTCTAAGAGTTCCCGTTCCCGAGCAAGGGACATCGAGGAGAATCCAATCCATTCTTCCATGCATTCCTTTCTTTTGGAGCTTTTCTTTCGTTAAGATCTGAGCATTTTGGATTCCGGCCCGTTTCAGCCGTTTTTTGGCCTCTTGAAGTGCATGAGAACGGATATCATATAAGTAAATTTGCCCTTTGTTTTTCATCTTCGGAGCAAACGCAAGTGTTTTTCCTCCTGATCCTGCGCAATAATCGAGCACATGATCTTGAAAAGACACATTGAGATGATCAGCGACGAGTTGGCTTCCTTCATCTTGGATTTCAAACAACCCCTCTTTAAATTCTTGAAGGGCAAAAAAGTTAATTTTCTTGTGAAAGATGATTCCATTTTCAGAGTAACGACACAGCGAAACCGTGTATTCTTCTTTCCATTTTTGATATAGCGACGCCCTTGTTCCCTTGAGGGTATTGACGCGAACCATTGTAGGTGCGGCTTGGTTGGAACTTAAGCAGAGTTCTTTTGCTTGATCCTCTCCATAGGCTTTCACGAGCTTGTTATAGAAAAATTTTGGGAAGCTCACCTGGACATGGGGAGGGAGCTCCTGGAGGTTTTTGACAGGAAACTTTAGAAAAGCATCCAGGCGGTCTTCCCAAGTTATTGGCTTAGAGCACTGCGAGTCGATCAGTGCGCGCCATCGCACCATCCCATAGAGGGTCTCACAGATTTCTTGACGGTCCTTAGAGCCGATGCTCTTGTGAGTACGAAAATAATCACGCAAGAAAGCATCCAGGGGAAAGGGACTTTTATCCGTCTCGTTTAAAATTTTAAGTAGATGGGTCTTCCGAAATGGCTTCATCTCCAGGAGTATAGCACATCCTTGACTAAAAGGGAAAATTCCCCGAAAATTCTTCCTGAAATGGCGACAATACAACAGTGTTTATCAAGTTTTTTATTTGACGCGCATCGCGCGACTCTCGAAAGAGGAGAAGAACTTCTCTTAGGGCTCAAACCTGTCAGAGAGTATTATCTTGCAGAGTGTCAAGCTCAAGAGCAAACTTTTAAAGCAGAGAACGGAGAGAGTGTCAATGCGTTACATTTCCCAGGGACAGTGAATAAAGCGATTATTTTCCTTCAGGGAAATGGGTGTTTTTATGAAACCTCGGTGGAGAAACCTCTCCGATGGATCAAAGGAATGGGGGAAGACAGGCCCCATCTTTTGGTGTTTAATCCTAGGGGAACGGGGAAAAGTACAGGGATCACCACCCCGGACTACGTAGCAAAAGATTTTAAACTGGTATTTGATTACTTAGTCCAATCGTGTCAGGTCGATCCAAATTATGTTGTCCTTGGAGGGCATTCAATGGGGGCTTTTTTTGGAGCAGAAGGGGCTGCACAGATTCAAGACCTCTTCCCTAGCAATCCGATCCACTTTTTAAGCGATCGTTCTTTGAAAGATATTCTGGATCGCGTCGCAAAAAAAACAGATTCGAAACTTAAAGCCTTTGGGGTGCAGCAAGCAATAAAATACTATCAATGGAACAAAGATCCCATTGCGGCATTAGGGCGCCTGAAAGGAAGAGTTTGCATTCTCTATCATCCAAGTGATGAGGTGATTCCTTATAAAGAATCGACCTACTATGGACTTAAAAAGACTCAGATACAATACACTTACCTCTGTATGGAAGAGATAGAAGGTTCAGCGCATAATCGCCCATTCACTGAAGCAGAGAATCAGTATATTATTACCGAGCTTCGGAAAATGTTAGATATTTAAAAGCTTTTTAAGGACTTGAATTGCCTCAAGAGCTTTCCCCGGGTTATAGTCCAACACAAGGGCATCGATAAGGGCATCATGTGCGTCGCGCACCTGTTCAAAGGCATCCATTTGTTCGGAAGACAATTCGCGGTTCATCGTAGGTTTCATAGCGTTATATTTGCGTCCAATGGCTTGAAGGTCTGCATAATGCTCCTGGATAAAAGGGAGAGGCTGCAGATAGAGTTGGTCACTCATTAAGGGGGCCATTTGCGCCATGGTAATGATGTTTTCTTCCATATCTGGGGGAATCGCAAAGACTGTTGATGCTTCTTTGAGCATGATCTGAAGAACTTCCCGGTGGGTCATATTGACAGGTTTGCCATCAATAAAGTAGGTTCCTTTAGCATCGGGTGTGGCAAGTGCAACCAGGTCAATCGATGCCATTCCCTTTTCATTTAAAGGAAATCCTTTAAGGGTTTTGGTCCAGCTCGGATTGAGATAGAAATTTCCTCGAAGAAAGTCGACACCCATTGTTTTCCCGTCTCGAGACATGGCTGCTTTAAAGCGCGCTAAGAGCCCATTTTTAGCAAGAGTGCTTGAGTCAAGGACTTGATCAGGAAGATAGGTGCGGGAGTAACCTCCACTCATCATAAAAAAGTGGTCGAGTCCTGAGCGTTGAGAAGTGGGAAGGTGCCTTTCAATTTCGTCAGGTTTGTTAGGTTCAAAAGAGCATGCAAACTGTGTGTAGCATTCTCGACCTTGCTCGTCTCTATAAGGGACCCCCACATTTGTATGGTCGGCTCCTCTGACGACCTGTGTGAATTCTAACCACTTCACTTGAGAGTCCTCTGTTCCTGGGATTGGAACACCCGTCCAGGCATTTTCAGTTGGCTTGGCTAGAGGTTGTCCATGGATCCCTAATTGTTGTTCCATTTCGTGGCAGAATTTTGCTGCAAGAACGGCACAGTTTCCTGACTGATATTTTTCAAAAAGAGAGACTAGATTGGGACGAAACTGGTCAAACGCTTCTCTTAATGTAATATCTGATTTTTTAGACTGAGCTTCTCTGAAAAAACGTGCAAATTCAAGAACCATTGCGAAGTTATTGAAGTGCGTTTTGTCATTGATCGCTTGATAGAGTGTTTCCATCTCTTTAACTTGAGGTTTGGTGAGGGTTTGGGAGCAAGAGATGTCCATCGGTGCAACTTCTCCATCAAAAATCTCTAAAAGGCCTTGAGCATTATATCTCACTTCAAGAGATCTCGGAAGGTCAATCCCTTCCGCAGAAATGGGGACCGATGCAGCTAACTGCCCAGCTCTTGCAGGCTTTGGAATCGCTGTTTTATTATGATCAGCCACAAGTTTGATGAGTTCGTCTCGATACGGGGGGCGGCCTTCTTTAATGCTCAAACGATTTACAACTGCTGCAAAGATTGGATCTTGGGCGAATGAGTTTTTAAGGAGTCTTGCCATGGAGGAAAGCTCTCTGGTAGTGATCGTGCGTCTTCCCGCAAAAAAGTTCTCGATGTTGTCGATCAATTCTCTTCCTGAGATTCCACCGTGTTCTCCTAAAACCCGTTGCGATAATGATTGGATTCTTTGGACAGAAGATTCGTCAGCAGGAGTCCAAACGGTAGATAAGAGACGTGCACCATATCCGTCTGTTATTGCAGCGGATTCTCCTAAAAATTCGACCTCTGCTCTCGATAAATCTCCCCCGGTTTTGAGTTTTTGGAAGATTGTATGGAGTCGGCCCACCGTTGGGTCTTCAAAAGAAGACTCAACAGGAGCAGAAGAAGTTCCTTCTAATCCAACAGATAAAATCTCTGACATAATTAATTCTCCCCAATAGATATATAATTAATTATATCATTTTAATAATTTTTTAACAACTGCATAAGTATCTGGTTTTTAGTTGCTTGGGAAAAAAATTTAAAAACCATAATCTGTTGATTATAAATAAGATAACCCTTGTCACCGATCTAATGGGCTTTGGGGGATGGTGCTAAATTCGAAAAATATGCCATTATGGCAGCTATGACTAAAGTGGTGAGATACATTGCTCGAGGGCTGTTTAGCTTAATCTTTCTCTTTGCTGGAGCGGGAAAACTGATGAACTGGCAAGGAACAGTAGATGCCCTTTCAATGAAGCTTTCCAACTGGTACATGCACCTTGAAGGGACGGTGATGAGTCGAGATGTCCATGAATTTCTCATGGGTAGTACTGAGACGTTGCTGGGAGTTGCAACATTTCTAGAAATTTTAGGAGGATTGCTCCTTTTGTTTGGGATTAAAGTGCGCTGGGGTGCATTTTTTCTCCTCCTCTTTCTGGTTCCCGTCACCGTGATTTTTCATGCGTTTTGGTTTGAGATCGGAGCAGATCGTCAACGAGAGATGGCTGTCTTTTTAAAGAACTTAGCTCTGATTGGAGCACTTCTGTATTTTCTTGTTGGGCCGCAGCCTCATAAGGCAAGTCAATGAGAATAACTCTTTTATTGCTGGTAAGCTGGGCTCTATTTTCTTGGGGGCAGCCCCATGTCAGTCCAATTTTATCCCTTTTAGCAAGTAGTTTTGGCTTAACATTGCTTTGGCTTGGCATCATGCGCCTCAAAGGAAAAAGGGGGCGTTTTTTCGTTTCGGCTCTTTGGTTCTTTGCCGTTCAACTTGTGCAGCTTTCTTGGATGGCTTCGCCGACATATCAAGGAAACTACATTTTCTTCGTCTATGGAGGGCTTGCCTTATGGCTAGGGGCGGAATTTGGAGTGCTCTCCCTATTTCTTCCTCTAAAAGGGAGCATTTCTATTCGGAGGATTCTGGGGATCTCTGCACTTTGGACCCTTTTGGAATGGAGTCGGCTCCATATTTTATGTGGATTTGCATGGAATCCCGTTGGCCTTTCGTTGACAGGGTTTCCTGTATCCTCACAATTTGCCTCTGTATTTGGGGTGTTTGGTTTATCATTTCTTGTAATGGGAATCAATTTTTTAGGATATAATCTGGTGCGCCAATGGAACCGGCGGAACATAACTGCTTATGGAGCAGTTTTGCTTTTTCCCTACCTATTTGGGGCGTTTCACCTGGAATTCCATGGCAAGGGAAAGGAAAAACCCTATCATGTAGCTTTGGTGCAAACAGCCCTTCTTCCGGATGAAAAAGATTATTATTACGGAAAAGAAGACCGTTTTGTGCATCCCTTTTTGCAATGGTACTCGATTGTCACCTATTTAAAAAACCATGGAGAAAAGGACTTAGACCTAATTGTTCTTCCCGAGTATGCGCTTCCCTTCGGCGCGCATGCCACCGTCTATCCTTTTGCGGAGATGGCCCCTTTTATGGAAGGGGAGCTCGGAGATCTGTCCTATCTGCTCACCTCTTCTCTTGCAGAAGAGCGAGGAGGGCAGTGGTTTGTGAGCAATGCCTTTTGGGCGCGAGCGCTCTCTGACTATTACAAGGCCGAGATTGTCATGGGTCTCGACTCTAAAGATGAAGCAGGAATGTACAACGCAGCGTTTCACTTTTCTCGCAAGGAGATCACGCGGTATGAAAAAAGAATACTCCTTCCTCTTGCAGAATACCTCCCTTTTTCATTTTTAAAACCCTTGGTTGCCCGGTATGGGATTACCCAATTTTTTACCCATGGCAAAGAGGCAAAAGTGGTTGGAGATGCGCATCCGATGAGCCTTTCGGTGTGTTATGAGGAATGCTTTCCCTACCTAATGCGGGAAGGAAGAAAGAAGGGGGCCAAGCTCTTTGTCAATGTCACCAACGATGGGTGGTATCCCGACTCAAACCTTCCCGAAGCACACTTCATCCATGGAAGAGTGCGAGCTATTGAGAATGGAGTTCCCTTGCTTCGTGCTTGCAATACAGGAGTTACGGCAGGGGTCGATAGCTTGGGAAGAACTACAGCAAAATTTGAAGAGGAGAAAGGAGCCCTCTTTGCCTCCATCAATCTGTATTCCTATTCCACCCTTTATACCTTTTGGGGTGACGCGATGATCGTCCTTCTATCTCTTGGGTGCTTAGGGTTTTTAAGGAATCCCCTTGCTGAAAATCGGGAGTCTGATTTAAGCTAAGGGGAAATAATTTTGCTTACTTTGAAACTGGATTCTCAATGGCATCTTCCGATAAATACTCCACATCAAGAAAACATCAACGCTCTCTAAAAAACACCGTAGCTCTTACAGGAACAGGACTGTTTACCGGAGTGAACTCCGAAATTAAGCTACGCCCTGCTCCAGAGGGGACAGGGGTCGTTTTTCAGAGAATGGACCTTCCCGATAAACCCACGCTCCCAGCATTTGTAGATTATGTTTGTGAAACGCCTCGTTGTACCATTTTAGGTTCTGGCAACTTTCAAGTGCAAACCGTTGAACACATTCTTTCAGCTCTTCGCGCTTATGAAATTGACAATGTTATTATTGAAATTGATGGGCCTGAAATTCCAAGCTGTGATGGAAGTTCGCTCCCTTTTGTCGAGCTGATTGAAAAAGCTGGGGTTGTTTCTCAAAGCAAGACCAAGAAGATCCACCATTTGGAAGTTCCCATTTTCTGGTCGAAAGGGGATGTCCATCTTGTGGCCCTTCCTTCCGAAGAATTCCGGATCAGTTACACCTTAAACTATCCGAATAGCGAGCTTTTGAAGTCGCAGTTTTTCACAGTACACATCAATGAAGAGATTTATAAAGAAGAGATTGCTCCTGCGCGCACCTTTTCCCTTTATGAAGAGGTTGTGCCTCTCATCGAGAAAGGGAATATAAAAGGGGGGCGTTTAGACAATGCCGTGATCATTAAGGGAGATTCGATTTTAAATCCTGAAGGTGTTCGCTATAAAGATGAAATGGTGCGTCATAAAATTTTGGATTTAATTGGGGACCTTTCTCTTGTGGGACAATCCTTTATTGCACACATTATCGCAATCCGCTCAGGACATTTTTCGAATACTTCATTTGCTAAAGAAATCGTGAGCAACTTCACGATGGAGACCCATTGATTATGACGGCGGATGCACCTTCTCATACCCAGACTTTAATCACTATCAAAGAGATTCGGGAGATTCTCCCCCATCGCTACCCCTTTCTCCTTGTGGATCGGGTGATTGATCTGGATCTCGAAAATAATACTATCGTTGCTACAAAATGTGTAACGATGAATGAAGAATTTTTTCAAGGACACTTTCCACAGGCCCCAATTATGCCTGGAGTTTTGATTCTAGAAGCTCTAGCTCAAACAGGCGGAATCCTCATTCATAAAAAAGGATTTCATGAGAAAACAGCGGTTCTTTTGAGTGTAAGCAAGGCGAAATTTCGTCGCCCTGCCCTTCCTGGCGATGTTCTCATTATGCATGTTCATGGTCAACATTTGAGCTCAAAAGGAGGAAGAGTACAAGCCCAAGCAAAGATTGCAGGAGAGCTTGCTGCTGAAGCAGAAATTGGATTTGCACTCACGAGTTTTGAACAGATTTAGGAACCCATCAATGTCTAATATCCATCCTACAGCCGTTGTCGAAGAGGGAGCTCAGCTCGGAGACAATGTCACGCTAGAACCCTATGCCATTATCAAGAAAAACGTGGTCCTTGGAGACCATGTGACAGTGAAATCTCATGCCTATATCGATGGATATACAACCATTGGAGAAGGGACGACGATTTATCCTTCTGCAAGTATTGGGACAAAGACCCAAGCAAAGAAGTATCAGGGGGAAAAAACGTATGTCAAAATCGGAAAACATTGTGAAATTCGTGAATTTGTCACGATCAACTCTTCTTGCGGAGAAGGATCGACCGTTGAAGTAGGAGACCACTGCTTAATCATGGCGTATTGCCATATTGCCCATCATTGCAAAGTGGGAAATCATGTGATTATGGCCAATGGGGCGATGCTTGCAGGACATGTGGAGATCGAAGACTACGCGAACATTGGCGGAATGACCCCGATTCACCAGTTTGTGCGGGTTGGAGCATACGCGATGGTGGGGGGGCTTAGTCGGATTACCAATGACATTCCTCCCTATACTTTAGGGGCGGGAATTCCCTATCGTGTGGCAGGGCTCAATCTTATTGGTTTGAAGCGGCATGATTTTAAGCTAGAGCTACGCAAAGATTTAACCAAAGCCTTTAAGCTCACCTACCGTTCTGGGATCCAGTTGGCAGAGGCATTAAAGCGTGTAGAAGATGAAGTGGATCGCAGCCCAATTATCAAGCATTGGATCGATTTTTGTCGCAATTCCAAGCGGGGGCTCATTGGCCTCCAGTCTGTTGGACCTGGTAACGAGTTTCCAGACATTAAAGACCTCCTAGAAGAATGAACAACTCGTATTCTAACATTTCTAATCGTGGGATAGGTTCATGAAAATTATCTTTTTTGGGACCCCCTCCATTGCCGCAGACGTCTTAGAGTATTTGATTGAAAATGGAGTGGAAGTCCTTGCGGTTGTAACCAAGGTAGACAAGCCGCAAGGAAGAAGTGGAAAGCCCACCTTTTCAGCGGTTAAAACCTTAATCACAACAAAATATCCCGAGATCCCCCTTTTTCAACCTGATAAAGCGTCGACACCAGCCTTTGAAGAGGAGCTCCGCCGTTTTGGAGCAGATCTCTTTGTCGTCTTTGCTTATGGGGAAATTATGAAACAGCACCTTTTAGACCTGCCCCGTTATGGGTGCATTAATCTGCATCCGTCGCTTCTCCCTAAGTTTCGAGGGCCGGCTCCTATTCGTTATACCTTGCTTGAAGGGGAGAAAGAGGCAGGAGTCACAATCATCGAAATGGTTCTTAAAATGGATGCAGGGGATATTTTGGCGCAGGAAAGAATACCTGTCCCCCCTGAAATGAATAATGAAGAGTTGGAAGGCGTTCTGATCCCTTTGGGGGCTCAAACGCTTTTGCGAGTGATTAAAAATTTTTTAACTCATTTTGAGCAGAAGCAGCCTCAGGATCCTAGTCAAATGACCATTGTCCCTTTGATTCGCCCTGAGATGCTGG
>JAGROF010000015.1 GCA_020440405.1 Chlamydiia bacterium | reverse complement strand
AAATTCCCAACTTTTGAAACACGATGTGTATATTATTTCCAGGATTCTTCGATCTCTTCGAGAGATTTGGCTTTGGTCTCGGGGACCCGTTTCCAGATAAAGAAGAGGCCGAAAAAGCCGATAAGGCCATAGAGCCAAAAGGTGCCAGATTTTCCTAAAAGCTGAATGAGATTTAGGAATGTGGCGGTGACGATAAAGTTGGACACCCAATTTGCGCAGGTTGCAACTCCCATCGCCCGTCCCCGAATATGAAGAGGGTAGATTTCTGAGTTGAGGAGCCAGCCGATTGGTCCCAGGCTGTAAGCAAAGGAGGCGATGTAGGTAAATAGGCAGATCAAACAAATGATGCCTACAAAGTACGCAGAGACTGTTTGATAAAAGCCGATCCCCAGAATAGTTAAACTCAAGACCATTCCTCCTAGTCCAAAAAGGAGAAGGGGCTTACGTCCGACCTTATCCAAGAGATAAATCGCAACGAAGGTCATCATAACATTGACAACTCCTACCCAAGTCGTGGCAAGCAGGGCCGCTTTGTCTGAGCCAAATCCTGCAAACTTAAAGATCGTGGGAGCATAGTAAATGATGGTATTAATTCCTGTGATTTGCTGGATGATTGTAACCCCAAGCCCTGCGAGTAGGGCAGGACGAACCTTTCTAGAGAGAAGCTCTGACCAGTGGGCTTTCTTTCTATTGATCTTCTTTTCAATGTGGGCAATTTCAAGTATTGCATCTTCTTCATTTCCCCGAAATCTTCTGAGAACAGCTAGGGCCCGAGGTTTGTCACCGATTTTTGTGAGGAAACGAGGGCTTTCAGGGAAGAAACACATCACAAGGAATTGAAAGCCAGCGGGGATTGCTGCAATAGCAAACATAAGGCGCCACGATTGAGACTCTACAAAGAGAAGGCCGATCAAATAAGAGGAAAGGATTCCAATCGTGATGAAGAGTTGGTTAATCGAGACGAGCGCTCCTCGAATATAGCGGGGGGCCAGCTCAGCAATATAAAGAGGAGCAGTTGCCGAGGAAATTCCAATGGCAAACCCCACAATGAGGCGCCAAAAAATCAGCTCGTTCACCGATCCAGAAAAGGAGAGGCCAATCGCACTGACCACGAATACAAGGCTTGAGGCTAGGACAATTGTTTTTCGTCCTAATCGGTCTGAAAGGGGGCCTCCAGATAAGGCTCCAAAGATCGCTCCAAGAGAAACCATACTAATGATGAGCTCTTCTTGAATCGTAGAGACCACATACTGCTTTTGGATGTAGAGAATCGCTCCTGAGATAACTCCTGTATCGTACCCGAAAAGGAGCCCTCCAATAGCGGCGACGGCACTGATAATACCTAGAAGCCAACGCTGTTTTGAACTTTCCCTTGCCATACCATCACATTCTCGATCTGTTCAATAGATGTCAAAATCTTTTTGTAGATTGTACCCAAACAATTTCAAAAATTAGTTTTGGGCAACGCGAAAGCTGTCGAAATTTGCCGATCATAAATGACTTCATATTTCTAATATTAGGTCATTTATGATCGGCAAATTACGTTGCTTTGGCGCCGCCGAAAATCTAATTTTTGAAATTGTTTGGGTATAGGATTGCAATCAAAAACTTTATTTTGTAGAGTGTTTATTTTTTAATACTTAATAGGAATATATTATGATTCTTTCTGTGCAAAATGCTCCTTCAACGCAGTGGCCGCTGCCGCCTCCACTTCAGCAAGAGGCAAAAGTAGTGAATCAGACAGGAGAGCGGCTCGACCTGATGGTGGTCATTTATTCGGTCCATGGCGCGGAATTTGCGCATGCAAACTTCTTTCCTGACAAAGAGGGAAATTTTATCGTTCCGAGAGTGGCTTGTGAACATCCAGAGTGGGCCCAAGCGTCTCTTTTTTGGTATCGAAGAGAAAATCCCCACCACCCTGTTTGTGAACGGGCGGTGGGTTTTGTGGACTTTTTCCAGAATGGAACCTATCCATTAGGGGCTTAGTGGGAATAGCGGTCTAGTATGGAAAGGGCTTCTTGAAGGACGGCAAACACTTTTTGTTCGTTTTGATGACCTCTTGAGATGTCAAGAGATAGGAACTTCTTGAGGTCAAAAAGAGCAACATCTGCCCATTGTTCAGGGTTTTGCTCAGGATCGAGTTCTCCAATACGATCCATTATATAGTTCCACTGGGGTGTTCCCCAAGCATGAGAAGTCAACTGTCCCCGTCTAGAGCTGAGATTGCATTGCGCCACCTCGTTTAAGAGCTTCAGGCAGAGATTTCCCATTGCTGCTTCAAACCAAGCTGTTAAAGCTGCTTTGATTTGAGGGTGTTTTTTATCCTCATCAAGATACCCGCATTTTTGTTCGTAACTCTGTTGAATGGTCACAAGCGTGCGGAATAAGCCTTCTGCCTCTGTGAAGTCTGCGATCATCCTTTCCTCTTCGTCGTAGCCATTTGAGAAGTCAGTGGCGTCGATTTTTCCTTCAACAAAGTTAATGAGTCCTTTGATAGGGGCAAACCAGTTATAAAGCTCTGGATAACGGGTAGCATTTCTCTGAAGCTTTTCTAATTGGCCACCGGAGACCTCCTGTCGTGTTGTGCGAACGAGTGGTGGGGCAATATTTTCAAGATCTTCCAAAGTCTCGGAGCAAAGTAGTCTTGCTGCAAGGGTGTTTGCTGTGTGGCGTTGTGTGTCGGTGACTTCTAGCTCCATCGGCTTTACCCGATCTACCGATAGTGTGTGTGAAGAAGCTGGTATACAAAAATCCATTTTAACCTCTTAATTTATTTAAAAACCGGAACTATTGTAGTTGAAATTGTATATTATTTAAATGTTACGAATTAATTTAATAAATATCCTAAATGTTGGGGTAAAATCTTTTTTGATAGAATGTTGCGGGAAAGCGGCAGGTTTGATACGATGACTTGTTTTATAATTATTGGAAGAACTGCCATGCTGGATTTTTTTCGAAAATATCAACGCTACTTTTTCATTGTGATCGCTGTGGTGATCGTTATTTCATTTTCTTTTTTTGGAACGCATAGTACTTTAGGTGCCCCTCAAAAGGCAGAAGATCGATGTATTGGCCAGGGGATAGATGGCTCAAAAATCATGAAGAGTGATCTGGATCATATGATCCGTTTTTTATCGAGCGATCGCAGTGATTTGGCCTTGGCAGAAAAGGGGGTTATGCCAAACTTTTTTAATGATGGAATCATCCGCCGCGATCTGCTCGGAACCGGGATTGGAGAGCTCCTTGTGAAAGCCTATTTCGAAGAACTCAAGGAGGAGTTGACGGAGCGGATGACGCATCATAAGAAATTTCGTCCGTACCGCCATCCCACGGCTCCCTTTATTAGTGTCGAAAATTTATGGGCACAAGTCCTTCCGTCTCAAAAGGCGCACCTCGATACCTTCTTATATCAAGCAGAGGAGATGAATCCTGAAACTTTTTCTCTTCTTGTGAATTTATACTTAGGGGAGTCTGCTTTCCCTCCCAATATTTTGAAGGAATACTTAACCTTTCAAGAAAGACATTATCATTGGATTGAACCCGATCCCGCTTTGGCACGGGCCAATTTAAATGTTTTCCATTGCCGGAGCTTGGAGGAGTGGTTTGGTCCCCGCTTTGTAGAACTTGCCGCGCAGTTTGTGATCAATGCGCAGTTGATTGCAAAGGAGCGAGGGTACAAAGTCAGTTATGAAGAGGCCCGTGTGGACCTGATTCGTAATGGGTATGAAGCGCTTCAAGCGCAGCTGAAAAAAGGAGAGGTTTCTGAAGAAGAATTGTCGAACCTATGGAAGCAGCAACTTTACGCCTTAGGGATGAGTGAAAAAGAAGCGGTTGGAGTGTGGCAAAAGGTGATGCTTTTCCGCCGCCTTTTTGAGGATGTTGGAGGAGCAGTCTTTGTGGATCCTAACATTTATGAAACGTTTTATAGCTTTGCCTCAAAAGCGGCAGAAATCGATCTTTACCGTTTGCCAGAGGCCTTAGAACTTAAAGATTTTTCAGACTTGATGAAGCTGGAGCTTTATCTTGATCAAGTGGCAAAAAACCGGAAAGAAGCGTTGATGCTTCCTCAGGCATTTGCTAGTGCTGAAGAGATTGAAAAGCAGTGCCCGCAGCTTGTGGAAAAGCGCTTCTTAGTTGAGGTTGCCGAAGTCAAAAAAGAAGAGATAGCTTTGGGAGTCAGTGTAAAAGAAACATGGGAATGGCAGCTGGAAAAAGAAAATTTTGCGCTTCTTTCACAGGAATTTCCTGAACTAGAGCTTAAAGAGGCGGAAGATGCAGAAGGGTATTTTGCGGCGCTTGAAGGGCTGCAGCCTGATTTGCGGGAAAGAGTCGACCGCTTTTCAAGAGGAAAAATTGTAGAGCAGCATCCAGAATGGGTGCAAGAAGCCCTGAATCAAAAGCATTTCAGCCAACGTGAAGTGAGCCTCTCTGCAGATGGAGAAAGTGTTCCATTTGAAGGAATCAAAGAAGGCAAGCGTCTTTTGACACTCTTTTCGCAAGCGGTCCTCAAGGGAGATTTGGAAAGTGATCCTGCAGCTCTTGCGGCAAAAAATCAATTAGAGCTTTTTACGGAAGATGGGGAAACCTATTACCGTTTCCATGTGGTCGATCGAGACTTATCCAAAGCGGTCCTTACCTTTGCCGAAGCTAATGAAAGGGGAATCTTAGATATGTTACTCCAAAAGCATTTGGAGGCCTCTTATCCTAAAGTGCGGACGAAAAACCCTGCTGCGTTTAAAACAGAAGATAATGAGTGGAAACCCCTTTCTGAAGTCAAAAATGAAGTGGGTCGCGCACTATTTGCAGCGACTTTAAAACATTTGGAAAATGAAGTGGCGCAGCTGGGGGTATCTCTTCCTGAAGATCGCTTTGAGCGTTTAGATGATTTCTATCCCAAATACCGCCTCTTTCCCTATATGCGTGTGGCAGAGAAAGAGATCCGAAGAGGAGGAAGTGATAGTCCGTTTCTCAAGCGAGACGTGAGTGAAAGGGAAGAAGGAAAGCTTGAAAAGAAGAGTGCGCTTGAAACGCAATGGAGCTTGCTGAAAGAAACAAAGCACTTTAAGAATCATGAAAAAAGCCCGTGGTTTACATCGGATGTTTTTTCAATGGTTGAAAAGAGTTGGTCTGAGGTCGCGCATCGCTCCAATGGTGCTCTTTCCTTTTTCCAGCTTCGAGAGAAGTCGGTTCCAAGTGGGAACTTCAGTGCAGAGATGAAGCAAGGGCAAAACATCTTGTCTCAAGAAGCGGAGCGTCATTTGATGACCCATCTGATCGAGAGGATTCAACAATCAAACGCGATCCACTTTGACCATGTCTGTCCTGAAAGAACTTAAGCCTTTAACCCCATCTGCCTTTTTTGAAGTGCGAGGAAAGATCCCTAGATGGTGTCGTCGTGAGCGGCTCGATGAGAGGAGTCTTCCTAGAAGAAAAGTTCAAGGCGGCCGATGGAGTGAGCCGCTCACGTCGACGCCATCTCAAGCGGAAAAGAAAAAGCAGTTTAAGAAAGGGCGTCTTCCCGATGTGACGGGACTCACAGGAGAGGGAAAGCTCATTCAACTTGCTTTGCTGTGGAGTCCCGTAGGCCTTTATATCGAAATGGAGTCAAAGCTGGGTTTAGAAAAAGGAGATAGGCTCGAACTCTTTATCGATACGCGGGATCTCAAAACATCCAATGTAATCACTCGCTTTTGCCACCACTTTGTATTTGATCTAGAAGAAGAGCAAGGGCGAGAAGAGACGCGGTTTCGAGGAGAAGATCAACATGAACTTGCCGATTCGAGTCTCTTTGCATTTAAGACAGAGATGAAACATTTGAGCTATCGAGTAGAGATTGCCCTTCCTAAAGAAGCTTTGTATGGGTATGATCCATCTGAGTTTAAGCGGCTCGGGTTTTGCTATCGCTTTAAGCGAAGAAATGGAGAAAAGGAGCATTTTAATCTTTCTTCAGAACATTTTAACCTTGAAAAACACCCTGCCCTATGGGCGTCAATGGAGCTTGTTGAATGAAATATACAGACTCACACGAATGGTATAAAGAAGGTAAGGTCGGGATTTCCCAATATGCCCAAAAAGAATTAGGGGAAATTGTCTATCTTGAACTCCCTAAGGTGGGGCAAATCGTTCAGGCGGGAGAAGAGGTCGCTGTATTGGAATCGACAAAAGCTGCTGCGGATATTTATAGCCCGATCTCAGGAACCGTTACAGCAGTCAATGAAAAGCTCAAAGAGGATGTGAACCTATTGAATCTTGCTCCTGAAACAGAGGGATACCTCTTTACGATTCAGCCGTCTGATCCCACAGAGGAAGAGAAGTTGCTCTCGCTCGAAGAGTACTTGCGTTATACGAATGAACAGGTTTAGGGTGTGTCGTCAAATACTACTTGTTGTACTTGCCCTTTCTATGGAAAATTTCTGCGTTGTCCTTCTTCGCGAGCCCAATTTGGGCTCACTCCATCGGACGCCTTGAACTTTCCTCATAGAAAGAACCTTTCCAACAAAAATTATTTGACGACACACCCTAGTGATCTGGGGTTTCTTGAACCAGAAGGGGATAGGTATCTTCCGGGGTCACCTGGTCGAGAGCGATTCCAGCAAAGCCCATAAAAGCTAGAGAGATTAGTCCTGTCATGACAAAGGTCATCGCCATTCCGCGGAGCCCTTTAGGAATATTGGAGTAGGAAAGTTTTTCACGGATGGAGGCGATCAAAAGGATAGCAATCCACCATCCGATCCCTGCAGCGGCGACATAAATGAGGTTCGGAATAAAGGGGTAAGCGCGGACGGTTGCAAAAAGGGAAGCCCCTAAAATGGCGCAGTTGACGGTGATCAGGGGAAGATACATGCCAAGGGCGCGGTAAAGGGCGGGGGCAAATTTGTCGATCACGATCTCGAGAATTTGCACAAATGCGGCAATCACGGAGATGTAGATCAAAAACTCTAAAAACCCGAGGTTAAGCCCTTCGGTTTGCACGCCTAAATAAGACAGCCAAGAGAGGGCATTTTCTCCAGTAATATAGCTGTGGACAAACCAGTTGAGCATTCCTGAAATTGTCATCACAACGAACACCGCCATCCCGAGTCCATGAGCGGTTTTAATCTTATTCGAGCAGGCTAGGTAGGAACACATTCCCAAAAAATTAAAGAGAAGGATGTTTTGGATGAAAATCGACTGGATGGCAAGGCCTAAAAGGTTGAGGATTGTATAGGGTCCCATTAGCTTCCCTCCTCTTTTGCAATGAGATTGCGGATCCAAATCATCCCTCCGATAATGAAGAAGGCGGAGGGAGCAAGGGCCATGAGGTTTGAGTTGACATAGGCGTCGGGATGTTCAGGGCTTGCATACCAGGAAGAGGGAATCACCGGAAAATCAAACAGGGTGCCAAACCCAAACAGTTCGCGAATAAACCCAACAGCAAGCAAAACAAGGGCGTAACCTGAAGCAGCCCCTAGCCCGTCCATAAATGCTGGAAAGGGAGGGTTATTTTTCGCCATGGCTTCTGCCCGTCCCATTACCAAACAGTTTGTAATAATCAGTCCGACAAAAACAGATAAAGTTAAGGACATCTCATAAAAATAGGCTTTGAGAACTTGATCCACGATGATGACGAACAAAGAAATAATCGCAAGCTGTGCAATCATTCGGACACTTGGAGGGGTCCACTTCCGGATGAGAGAAACAAAAAGAGAGGCAAATCCTGTGACAAAGATCACAGAAAGGCCCATTGTCACAGCCACACTCATTTTAATTGTCACAGCTAAGGCGGAGCAGATCCCTAAGATGGCAACAAGGATCTGATTGTTGTTCCAGAGCTGATCGGTGTAATAGCGGCCCAAAGGAGGTTTTTTAGTCATGGATTTGGATCTCCTGCTTTTGAGCACGGATGAGGAAGGGACGATAGGGAGAGAGGGAAGAGCGCAACGCTTCATTCACCCCTGTCACGGTAATGGATGCTCCAGCAATGCCGTCAACAGCACTATCGGATCGAGGAGAGGTTCCAAACGTTTCCTTCACAGTTGTCTTGACCACTTCGATTCCTAAAGGAGCACGCGCAAAGTTTGTTGTTCCATCGGGATTTTTTTGGAAGATTTCTTTTCCTTGAAATTGTTCTTGCCATTCAGGGAGGGCGATTTCTCCTCCCAATCCAGGGGTTTCTTTTTGTTCATACCATGTCATCCCAAGCACCGTATTGCCATTTGCTGCAATGCCTAAATATCCATAAATGGCATCCCAAAGTCCATACCCATTTACAGGGATGACGTAACCATAAGGGAGGAAAGAAGGGGAGCTTTGTTTGATCAGGTAGATCAATTTATAGGGAAGTTGGGCATATCCGATCTTAGCATGGTCTAGGAGGTACGTGGTTTCATCGATTCCGGCATCTTCAAACGTCAGGACTTGCCCTTGGTCATTGGTCAAACGGGTGAGAACGCGCGTTTCAAATGTTTGCAAAATTTCTTGGTCTGTGGCTTGAGTCGTGGGGGTTCCATCGACGAGAAAATAGCCATTATAATCTAAGATCTGAGCAGCTAGGAGAAGTTGCTTACTGCGGTAGAGTTCTTTTGCATGTTTTTGAGGGGTTTTGAGCCGCTCTGCCAAGACGGACAGGACGAGGGCACAGGCCAAACAGAGGCAGATGACAAAAAGCAAAGTGCGTGTTGAACTAAATCCGGAGGGCTTTCCTTGCACGGCATTTCCTTGTTAACATGAGGTGATCAAAGAGAGGAGCAAAGACATTTCCAAAAAGGATGGCGAGCATCACTCCTTCAGGGAAAGCGGGGTTGATTGTCCGAATGACAATCACTAGAGCTCCACAGACAAGGCCATATATCCACTTCGCCCCTCGCATGTAAGGGGAAGATACAGGATCTGTGGCCATAAATACGAGTCCAAAAACCAAGCTGCCATAGAGAAGGTGTTTATAAGCGGGAAGGGCATACTTTGCAGCATTGAATGCACCTCCATGTGGTCCTAAATAGAGCGCTCCCCACTCAAAGCACAAAGCACAGAGGTAAGCCCCCAGGGCCATGGCAACCATCGTGCGCCACGATCCAATCCGCGTATAAATGAGAAGCAAAGCCCCCAATAACGCCGCTAAGATCGATGTTTCTCCCATCGATCCAATCCGATTTCCAAAAAAGAAATTCCCATCTGTAAGCTTTCCTTGAGCAAACCGAAGCTCCGCAAAGCGAACGGCATCAGAATAATTTTCTGGAGACAGTCCTAGCCCTCCTTGCTGCAGTGGAGTCGTGAGGAATGTTTTTTGGTCTTCTGGAGAAAGCGTTGAATACGTTGCTCCAGGTTTCCAATAAGAGAGTTGATGAGCAATCACGTTTTCGGTTTTGACAGGTTTTCCGTAGCTCATTCCAATGGCATCGACATGAATCCGCTTAATCTCGGGACTGACGTTGAAGCGATTGAGTGCAGACACTTGTGTGACGCCATCGATTTTTCCCATAGAAAGAATGCTTTGTTGAATCTCCGTTGGGTTCGTTCCCACCCAAACAGGTCCCGTCATTTTGGTGGGGAAGGCAAAAAACAAAAAGGCCCGACAGACCAAAGCGGGGTTGAGAATGTTCATTCCCGTTCCACCAAAGATTTCTTTTCCAATGACAACTCCTGCAGACACTCCCACAGCAACCATCCAATAAGGAATCGTGGAAGGGAGGATCAAAGCAAAGAGCACTCCTGTCACTAAAAATCCTTCCGAGACCTCGTGACGCCGAATGATTGCAAATAGAACTTCCCAAGCCCCTCCCACAGCATAGGAAATCAGCATCACAGGAAGAAAAGCCATGAGTCCCCGCTTCAAAATTGGTCCAAAGTGCATCTTGCCAAAGGCAAAATATCCTCCAAACGTTTCCGAAGCCTTTAAGTAGGATTCCATAAGATCAATGCTTCCATTGCCATAGACAAACCCTTGCACACCACTATTCCAAATCGCGACCAAAATGCAGGGGACAAGCGCATAGACAACAATCATCATCCACCGTTTCAGATCGATAATGTCTCGAATGTGCGGTCCCCGTTTTGTGCGCAAAGGAACTTCGTAGAAAAATGTATCCAATGCGTTTACAAGAGGACGGAAGCGATTCCACCGTTTTCCCTCCTCTGTCAACCGCAACTGAAAATCTAAAAACTTTCGTAGCATAGTTTCATCATGAACAAAACGAAGTTTTTCCTCTATTTTTTTTGCTGTTTCCTTTAGGATAGAAGATGAAAACAATGGGGATACTTTGCGAAAAAAATTACTGATTTGGTTTGCTTCGATCTTTACGGTCCTTCTAGCTTTTGGAGTGGGTCACCGCCCTCTTTTGTGTTTAGGGGCAAAGTCTTATTTATCTACGCGCCTTCCCAAGGGAGGGAATCTCAAATTTACTTATGATCGCATCCATTTTGATGCGGGCCATTTAGTCCTTCAGGATGTGGTGATCGAGCGGAAAGGGGGACTGGAAAGCCCTGCCTTTCATGTGAAGGTGGATGATTTAAAAGTGACGGTTCGCTTTCAGTTATTCCCCTTTAAATTTTCTCCTCAGGTGGTGATGGACCACCCTCAGGTGGCGCTCGTTTTAGGGCATCTTCAAGAGCCTAAGAAACGCAAGGGACTCTATGATACGCTCGATAAAATCTTTTTTCGGACGCCAATTCGGGTCAAGCAAGGGGAATTGATTTTTGGGGATCAAGTTGCGGAAGTGACGTTTGAAAATGCTAAGGAAGGGAAGCAGGGAATCCTGCAAATCAGTAAAGGGAAAGAAGCACCTGCGTTAAGCGCTACCTTTTCTAAGGTTGATAAAGAGCTGCAGTTTGCATTGCAGTTTGACCGTTTGGATACGGTTTGGGCGTATCAAATGGGGCAGTTTTTTCTCCCCAGCTTGCAGAAAAATTTAGAGGTCAAAAAGGGGGAGCTAAGTGGGACATTAGAACTCGCGCTCGCCCCTCCTAAGCAGATCGAGTATGTGAAATATGCCCTTGACTTGAAAGATTTTGCGTGTGCTCACCAAGATTATGGGGTGGATGTATCCCTGCACCACTTGGGATGGAAAGAGCACTTTACGTCTAATGAGGAGATTCTTGGATGGGAATCTCATCCGTTTTTTGAAAATCTTTGGCCTTATTTCATTGGAGATGGGGAGGTTTCAGGCCTTCATGTGAAGTTAGAGAATGTGGATGGGGGGGAAGACTGGGCAGCAGCAGATGTGAATGGCTCGGTTCGCTTTAGTCGCCTCAATGCACCCATTATGGAATTTCATGGACTCTTTCACCACAGAGACAAGGAGATCCCTTTTCATTTAGTGGGAGAAGGAAAGATCGAAGAAAATGCGCTTTGGAAGGTTGCTTTTGATGCCACATTCTTTGATGAGAAAGAGGTGGGGGCTTTTTTAGCCTTAACATCGAAGGGAGAGAGAAAGTTCATGGTGGAGGGAGAAGGAAAAACACTTTCTCCGCATCAGCTCAGTCTATTTCAGTATTTGGTGGGATTCCACCTTCCCCATGTGCAAGATGTAAAGATCGAAGAAGGATTTTTCACAGGAAGAGCTGTAGGGTGGCTAGAAGGAAGCAAGCTTGTCCGGTGTGAACTGATTGACTGCGTGGCAGAACATGTTGTGGGGAAATGGCGCGCGGGACAATTACTATGGGAGGGAAAAAAGATCTTAGGGAAAGGAGAGTTTGACTTTTCAACTGATGATTTTTTTGATGGGACGCATTGGGAAGTGGCCGTTCAGGAAGGGCGGTGCAGTCTAGGGGGCAAGAAGATTGAAGGGATCGATCTTCATGTGGCTATCCATGATCAATATTTAAAACCTTCGACCTTGGTGTGCTCCTATGAGGGGTTTGAAGGAAGATTTGCTTTCGAAGGGCTTTACTCTCATTTAAATATCAATGTCGATGTGCTCCTATATCCCGAAAAATTGGCAGAGCTTCTCCATGTCCAAAAACCCAAAAACATGTCTGAGTGTGTGGCGCTTGATCTAGATATGAAACTGAAGACAGAGCAGGGAAGGCTCGGAGTGGAGGGGATGTTAGGTTTTTTAAGAGAGGGGGAAAAAGATGACACGATTGAGTTTGGGTGGCATTGGGATCTCCAGCGGTTTATGAAAGGGGAGTTTTTATCTGGACTCGATCTAGGGTGGTTTCGAGGAGAAGAGATTTCGGCGCGGACGCTCAATCTTCCGCTCATGATTTGGCAGCGAGATTTCCGAGGGCGCGGAACCTTAGGGATTGAAGGGACGTTTAATGCACGTGCTGTCCAATTTAGCATTGACCCTACCCACCTAAAGTATGAGTCAAAGGCTTTGGATATTACCCCTCGAGGAAAGGGAAGCAAAAAAGCTCCTAACTGCAATTTCTTTTTCGATTTTGAGCAGGGGACATGGCGGGGGAAGATCCCTTTAAAGGAGGCTTTGCTTGAAGAGCATTCTTTTGGACTTACCTTTGAATCCTTTACTTCAGAAGTCAATCTTGAAGGGACAGAAGTTCTCTTTCAAAATGTTGATGCCATTGGAGATAATGTGCGTTTCCAAGCAGAGATTGCCGTGGATTTTGCGCTTGAAGATCGCAGTGAATTAACAATCAATACCTATGCGATTGATGGAGAAGTATCGGATGTTTTAAAATTCCTTGGACACTTTAAGACGTTCCAAGGGGTGGAGCTTCCCTTAAAAGGGAAGATGACAAGTGGTCCAGGAGATATGCACCTTCATGCGTATGTAGGGAAGGTTGAAGAACTGCTCGAGTGGCGAATTGCTCTCGACTTGAAAGAGGGGAGTTATCCCTTTTCTGAAACATTTGGGTTTGAGGATCTTTCAGGAGAACTCTATTATTCAGCCGAAGATGAGCGGTTTAAGATTCAAGAAGTAGCGGGGAAACTGACCCTTTCTGCAGGCGATACCCCTAAATCTTATACATTAAATGTTCCCGTGTTAGAGCTGGATGCTAAAGAAGGGATTTTGATTTATGACTGCCGCTTGGAAGCGCCAACATATGAAATTTGTCGGATTGTTGGAAGAGGAATCCACGAAAAAGAGGAATTTTGTGTTCACCTAGACACGACAAAAACCCGCTTCTTTGGAGCACGGCTTGATGTGGAGACGCTGTCTTTTCAAGAAGGGATGCTCAATCGTGCTCAGATGTCGACGAAGTTATCTGCCCTTGACCTCGTTCATCATTTAGACTTTTTAAATTCTTCGGGACTCCTTCCGATCAAAGAGGAAACCCTCGATCAGATGCGAGGCCCTCACGTGGAAGGAGAGGTGGCACTTGATTTCTTCTTCAATCGGCAGGAAGAGGCTTTAGCATTTGATGTTAAGAGCTCGCGGCTGAAAATGGGAGCCATTGATTTGGAGCATCTGTGTGTTTATGGAAAGAAAGAAGGGAGCCGATTTTCCTTAGAGCGCTTTGAAGCAGGATCTCTCAAAATGCATGCAGAAGTTGTGCAGACAGAAAAGGGGTGGCACGCTTCTGATTTAGAGGTGCTATGGAAGGGGAGTTTTTTAAAGAGTGGCACGATTGTCTATGATGAAACTCAAAAAGTGCTCCATGTGCCTCTAGAGGGGTTGCGTCTAAAGTTAGAAGAATGTGCGGCTCTTTTCCCTCATTCAGAGCTTGATTGGGAGTATATCCGTGGCACGCTCTTTGCAAAAGGAGAGTTGATTTTTGATGTTTCAAAGGGATGGAAGCAGTGGGCATTAAATTCTAAGCTTCATTGCACAGGGGAAGACTTAGGGAAGGGGCGCCTAAGAATGGAAAGTCCAGATCCGCTGTATTTCGTGTATAATTCTGAGCAGGGCTTTGCACTCAACCATGCCGATTTCAACTTTCTCCATCCACGGTCCAACCAGCTTTGGGCAAAGTGCCACTTTGATCGCTTGTGTTATCATGAAGGGGCACTCAAGGGAGAAGGCTCCAAAATGATTATCCCTCCAGAAATGGTCCATTTCTTAGGGCAGACCCATTCCCTTCCCTATTTGGGCTATGAAGAGGAACGGATGATTGTGATGGACACTCCGATCCAATGGGAGAATCAGATTGAAGCTTCATTTGATTTTGAATGGGGCCTAGAATCAAAGATCAATGGATACCTCAAGGAAGGGTACTATTGGGTGGGAGATAAGGCGTGGTACTTGAGCAGCTGCTTATTTGGGTATGAGAAAGAAGCGCTGACGGTCAAAGTCAATACCCTCTATGATGAGATCCCTTTTGATCTCAGTGCCTATCTTTCCTTTGCTCCTCACTTTACTTCAACGCTTGTGATGCAAGAGACATGTAATGAGCATCGTGGGGAAGAGCCTTTAGTGATTCAAACCGACTGGAATGCAAATGAGGGCTTTTTTATTCAAAGCATTGATGGGGGGATTTTTGGGCTTGATGTTTCATTTCACCATAATCCTCGCGAGTCTTTTTTGGATCGGATGGCTCTAAGTGGACAGCTAAAAGTCAATGTGCCCAAGCTGTCTCAGCTGATGCCTCAAGAGATTCAAACCTTTGTTTCAGAATTTGAGGTAGGGAAGGGATATGAGCTCAGTGGAGATTTAATCCTATCGAAAACAGCTTTTAGTGAAAGCCATTTCACGGGATATTTAAAAGGGAAGAATTTCCAGCTCATGGGCTCTTTAATGGGAACCTTGATGAGTGAAATCGATATCCGCCCTGAGCATATCGAACTCGACCACTTTACGATTAGTGATGCTTCAGGGATGTTTTCTATTGATGCGATTCGAATAATGAAGCGAGAAGAAGGGGACTGGGAACTCAGTATTCCAGAGGTTGTCATTACCGATTTTCGCCCGAGCCTTCTCAAAAAAATTGGAAAATATCCCACCCGGATTAAACCGCTGACCATTCGTGAACTACGAGCACATAATATTCGAGGCGTTTTAGGGGATGCTTCTAGCTTTGTTGGGAAAGGGAATCTGAACTTTATCAATACCTTTAAACGGGAGTATCACATCTTAGATATTCCTTTTGAGATTTTGGGGCGCTTAGGACTCGACATGGGGCTTCTTGTTCCCATTCGAGGAGAACTCGAATATGTGATTGTTGATGGCAAAGTGTATTTAACCGAGCTTAAAAATAGTCATAGTGAAGGAAAGCGGTCTCAATTTTACCTCTCTCCGATCGAGCATTCCTATATTGACTTTGAGGGGAATATCAATGTCAATATTAAGATGAAGCAGTATGTGCTTTTAAAGGTGACGGAGCCTTTTACCCTATCGATCGGTGGAACCTTTGAAAATCCGAAGTACGGATTGCGTTAGTGAGCAAGGCATTATCCAATGCCCTGATTCATTTCTTTTATCCTGCATATTGCCTTCATTGCGAAGACAAACTCTTGAGTCCAAAGGACCTTCTTTGTGCAGACTGTCTGCAGCAGATCGAGTGGATCAACCCTCAGGAGCGCTGCGTGCATTGCTTCGCACCTGCCCCTTGCCGTCTTTGCAAAACTTCCCCCCGCCCGTTGCGCCCCCACCGTTCTGTCTTCGAAGGGGTGGGACCGGTTCGCTCTCTTTATGATGATTTTTTAAGGACGAAGAGAGCAGATCCCTTAGCTTCTCTTCTCTTGCTGGCTTGGACGCGGGCCTCTTTCCCCTGTCCCGATGCCATCGTCCCTGCTACCCTTAAGATCTTTCCTCAGCAAGACCCTGCCTATCTCTTAGCCAAGGCTGTTTCCCGTCTCCTCCGGTGTCCCCTTCTCCTTCCCAGGGCTTCGCTTCAGGACAAAAGCCTTCTCTTGATCACCCCTATCTTGCAGAATCTCGATGAAACCTTGGACATTAAAAATGCGTTGAGAGGGGCATTCCCTAGGAGTCTCTATTCCCTTGCCTTAATCGATCTCAGAACATAAGTATTTAATTATAAACATATTGAAATATTAAAATAATTAATTTTGTTTAATTGTAATTATAATTTTTTAGGGGTGAATAACATGACAGAGTCCATAAGGGTGGCTGATAAGGCCCAAACTATGCAGACATCTCAAACCGTCAAAATTCCAGGATTTTTCGAGCGTTTAGCAATGAAATTCATGGCACTATTTGGGAATGCGGATACTAAGCCATTTGAGGCCATTGCAGATCAGTACTCTAAAGGAGCCAAGCTCTGGGATCGTGAGCTCCAACCTGATGTTTTAAGAAAATTGGAAGGAGAGGCTAAGGATTATCAAACAGCGATTCGGGAAATCGATAAAAAGCCCACACCGCGGCTAACAGAGATTAAACAGAATATTGATGAGACTCAAAGAAAAATTGCTTCACTCGAACGTCAGTATGATCAGACGTATGAAGACGTGGAAATAGCTTATAGTGGCGGGTCAGGATATGATGGATCGCAAGATCGTGCTAGAATTTATGGAGAAATCGGCCAAGCTAAAAGTGAATTCAGAAGTTTAGAGGCTCAATTAAAAGCTGAACGGCAAGCAATTGCTATAGAGAAGGGGATTACACTTCCTCAACCGGCAAGTTCTCTTCGTTTTGAGGTTAAAAGGACGGCAGATCTATATAAATCCGTGGCAGCAAACATTGTTGCAGAGCATCAAAAACAGCCTCAATTGACGATTGAAGAAGCGGTTGTATTATCGATGCCGACATGGAATTCTCTATCAGATGCAGAGATGCGTAGCATTGAAAATTTTGTAAGGGATGCGCAGCAACCTCACTAGGCTTCGATGTTTTGCCGCGTCATTTGAATTTGGCGGCGGAGCACTTCATCACTCTCGAGCTGCTGGGAGATTTTTTTCCAGGCATGGAGGAGTGTTGAGTGGGTTTTTCCGCCAAATGAAGACGCAATTTTAATGAGGGATTCCCCGAGTAGTTCTTTTGCAAGGTACATGGCAATTTGTCGGGGGTATGCCACGTCTTTCGCGCGTGAGGTTCCACGCAGATCACTTTCTCGGACATTAAACATAGAGGCCACGCTGTGCAGGATCCGATCGACAGAGATCTTGGAGCGGACAGGAGCTTGAAACATTTCACTCAGAGTAGAGTCCACAACCTCTTGAGAGGGGGTGAGGTGCATCAAGCGGCAGTAGGCATCCAGGCGGTTGATCGCGCCTTCGAGCTGCCGGACATTATTGTAAATATGCTCGGCGATGTAGAAGGCGATTTGACTCGGGAGGTGGAGGCCAGTTTGTTCTGCTTTGTGTTGGAGGATCGCCACGCGGGTTTCAAGATCAGGGGTTCCAATATGGGCAACAAGCCCCCATTCCATCCGGGCAATGATCCGCTCGGAGAGCTGAAGTTGTCCAGGAGGTTTATCACTGGTGATGACAATCTGTTTATTTTGATTGATCAGTGCTTCAAACATATTGCAAAACTCCTCTTCAAAGTTGAGGCGGTTTTGCAAGAATTGAATATCGTCAACAAGAAGAACATCCAGGTTGCGGAAGTATCGTTTCATCTTATCAACCGATTTATTTCTTAAGTGAAAGACAAGTTCATTAATAAATGCTTCAGTTGTGATGCATTGAATCCGAAGTTTTTTATGGTGGCTTTGGATGTAATGTCCAATTCCATGTAAAAGGTGCGTTTTTCCCAGACCCACACCCCCATGAATGAAAAGAGGATTGTAGGATTTTCCGGGGCGCGCCGCGACACCTAGCGCTGCAGACTTAATGAACTGATTCGAGGGACCCTCAATGAAGTTTTCGAAGGTGTAGGAAAGATTAAACGCAAGAGCGTGTTCAAACTCTGATTTCTTTTTCGGTTTGGGGAGGGGTTTTGGGGTTTCCCTTCTTTTTTCTCCTTCTTTGATGAGAAAGGTAATCAGGGGTTTTCCTTTGGCATCTTTGGGAAAGAAGCTGGCTAAAGCTTCTTCATAGTTATCAAGAAGGTATTGTTGGACAAACACGTTAGGCACTTCTAATGTGATGGGGTCAGATGTTTGCACACATTTCACTGGAGCAATCCAGTTTTCAAACTCTGCACGTGTGCATCGGTTTTGCATAAAAGAGATAAACTCTGACCAGGGTTCTTCTTGTGTTTCAAGAGCCATTAGCAACTCCGCAAGTTATCGACATTTTTTCCACAATTAAAAGACTCGTATTTTTTTCGGCGTAACACTATCACCATCCCACTCTTTCAGCAAGGAGTTTTCTGCGCTTCCCTTCCTTTTTTTTCTAAGAGTCTAAGACTGAAAAAAAAGAAAGATAAAATAACAACTAAAACACTGATTAGATTGCCAAAAAACGCTCGTCCACGCAATATAGTTTTTCCAATTAGAGAGGTTTTATGAAAAAGGGTTTTGTTTTTATCTTCTTGATCGCTGTTTTAGTATCCACTTATTATGGACTAAAGAATCATTTCGGTGTGATTGAAAAAATAACGCCGCGCCTACAAGAAGAAACGTCATTGCAAACACGTTTAGGAACGGTGCATCCCATTTTAGAAGATCAAATGGTTGTTGCAGTCGTTCTTGCAGAAAATCATGCAGAAGACATTCAGCGCTGCCTTGATTCCCTTTTTAATCAAACCTATCCTCATACGCGCTTCATTTTAATTGATAATGGATCGACGGATGGCACCTATGAAAGAGGGGAAGCGTATGCAAAAAATCGAGAGAAACCTTTAGAGTTGATCCGTTATGAAACACGCCGTCCCCGTTTAGAGGTGCTTTATGAAGTGCTTGGGCATTTAGATCCTCATGATGTCGTGACCCTTATCGAGGGGAAAGATTGGCTTTCCCATGAAAATGTTTTTGATCACCTCAACTGTGCCTATGCGAACCCGGAAGTATGGATGACCCATTCCCGTGCCATTTTTCACCCCAACTATCAAAAGATTGTGGGCAAGCCTTTTTCTGACACAATGCTCATGCATCAAAAGCTGCGAGAAAGCCCAGGAGAAACCCTTTTTCCTTTAGTGACTTTTTATGCCGGATTTTTTCAAGCTGTGAAGTTGCAAGACTTGCTCTATCAAGGAGAGTTTATTGATGACTGTTATGCCTTAGCCGTGACACTTCCCTTGATAGAGATGGGGCCTGAGCACGTCCTCTTCATGAATGAAGTGAGCTATGTTATCAATGCATCGCATTCTGTGGTAGACCATCAAATGCATTTGCAAAAAGTGGCAGCTGTTGAATCTCATTTGCGCTCACTTCCAAACCTTTCTCCTCTATCCCAACTGAAGCTTTCTGGAGTGAGCCCAAGTTTTCATCGGTATAAAGCGGACGTTATTCTCTTTTCAACCGACCGTCCCCTGCATTTATATGCCTGTTTGGAATCACTGTTTTCAAAAGGGCGGGACATCAATGATGTGTATGTGCTCTATCAAGGAAGTGACCAAGAGTTCCAGCGAGCCTATTTAAATCTGCAGAATGAATTCCATACCGTACAGTTTTTAAATGTGTGTGACTATCCGGGAAATGATTATGCCACCCTTTTGACCAAAGTCTTGGAGAGTCGACTTCATGCGTCTCCCTACGTTGTCATGAGTGAGGATCACATGATTTTAGAAGAGCCTATCCGTTTTCACGACTGCATTGCTGCCTTAGAAAAAGTCCATGCCGACCACTTTTTCCTTTTTCATGAAGTGGAAGAAAAAAAAGCACTTCCCCATGCGATCCCCATTTCTCAGGGAATTTATGCTTATCAACTGGGGGAAGATGGGGCGCACCGTCCTTTTTCTGCGACCCTCTGTCGGAAGTCTCTATTTGACTCCCTTGAAGGGATTGATACTCTTCCTGCCTTTTTTAAATTGTGGGAACGGAAACTGGCGCCCGCAGCGGTTGCCCTTTTTTATGAGGAAAAACGGGTCCTTCCTCTCGCTTTCCCTTTAGACGCTTCTCTTTCTCAGAAAAAAGAATGGGGCCACAAATTTATCGAGGGTTACAAAATCGATCTTCCTTCGCTCACCTGCGAACTCGAAGAGGTGGAAAAGGGAGAAATTCCACTGATTAAACGGGACCGTCGCCATGTGACGCATTCCACTGATTAATTCTGAGCTGAAGCTCAGCTTTCACCATCGATTCAGCTTTATAGCCTTCATCATCGTATGTCTCGTACATATGGGAAAGTAAAGCCTCTCCCGATGGATGTCCCCATTTGCACAGAGGAAAGACAAAATCCTCAAAATAGAACGGATCTATCGATAAAACCTTTGCATGCTCACCAGGTCTAGGAAAAGAAGAAGAGGGATAAGAATGATCCACTCCAAAGGCACTTGCTAAATAGTGTGTGAATACCTCTTTCCCGAATTTGACTTCTTGATTAATGGTTTCATCGGATTGGGGACGCATGGCTTCAATAGCACGATCTATCATAGAAAGGGTTGTTTCTGGGCCAAAGCGTTCGGAAATCAGAGAAAGCACTGGAACGGACAGTTGTTCATTGAGGAATTCCTGCAATTCTAGAGGGTTGAGAGGGGGATTTTTCAGGAATTTTTCCAAGTTTAAGACGGTTAGAGCTCGATGCTGATAATTCATTTTCTCCATAAACTTTTCTGCGGCTTGAAGGTCATAGGGAGCGATGTAGGTAATGATCCTAAATAGGGTGTAATCTCTATTTACTTGAGAAGCTTGGTCTAAGACCATTTCAAAAGAAGGCTTAAGAATCGGATAGGAAGCAGAGAGCTGAAGGAGCCGTCCCAATAGATCCCCAGCGTTCCAGTGATTAACAGAGATGTCGAGAAGATGGGAAAGGGTTTCATGACAGTAGGGGCTTTCGGCTTGAGCTTCGCACTCTAAAAGCATAAGGTATTGCTCTGGGTAAATTGTCGATGTGCTTTGGGCTGCAGCTTGGTGGGCTTTTTCAATCGTTTCTTGATAGTTCACAGCCCCTAAACGCAGTTCAACTTGAGCTAAACATAAAAGACGATCAAAAGCAGGGTAGTATCGCATGGAATGGCGAATGTGTTCGTGAAGCTGATAGTAAAAAGGATTTAAGAGGGGAGAGTGCTTTTCAAAGTGCTTGTCTATCCATTCGAAAAAATCCCCTGAGGAGAAGGGGGCAAAGAGTGCAGGACATTTTTGAAGGGTGCGTTTTGCTTGTTCCGCTTCCTGATATTTTGCGAGGAGAATTAGTCCTTTCAATTGAGTTTTGGAATCTTCAATTTTATCGACGAGTTCTTCAACGAGGGTAGGTTGATAAGGAGCGATCATTTCAATACAGGTGAGGTAGAGAGAATCACGTTCAAAGGAATACTCAATGTTTGCAATAAAGTGGAGGACTTTTTCTAAGTGCATTTTAAGGGGAGGTTTTTGATCAAGAGCGCGCAGATTGGGAAGCGATGCGCGTAAGAAGGCTTCGTGCTCCTGCAAACGTGCCATTCCGGGTGAGCTATCTAAGCTATGAGGGACTGATGGACACTCATTGGTGGACTCAGGGGGAGCAAATACCTCACTGTTTAGGATGGGGGCTTCGCCAACGGCTTCAATGGATGTCATTCTATTTCTCCATATTCTATAAAATGCTCAGTTAGGATTGGGAAAGAAAAAGTTTCTGTCAATCAAATTGATTAAGCAATATACTCGATCTGCTTAAAAATTTGAGGTAATCTATGAAAAAATACATCTTTTTTGGAGTCTGTTTCTTTGCAAATGCCTTGTTTGGGGGGCTGGCCGCCCAAGTTGATTTCAAAGCATTATTCAAAAGCCCTAAGGGACAAAAACTCAATCAAAAGGTGTTTCAGTTTTACGTTTCCCATCCCAAAACAGCAGAGTATTTTTATGAGGGGGGAAAATCTCTGAAGGAGATTCTCGAAACTTATTGCGAAGCAACGCAAAAACTTATCGATGTCTATCCACAAGCATACGCTTCAAAGGTAGCAGAGAAGAGAGTGGAGAATATTCGGTATTACTTGAGCCATAGCGAAACATTGACAAAGCTCGGTCTTTTTCTTGCACTCGGAATTTATAGTTTAAATGATTATCAAGACCCTAAAAGTTGGAAACAGCTTCTGCAAACTCAAGAAGCTATTTTGACCCACTATATAAAAAGAGGGGAGATCAAAGCAGACCTAAAAGCTTGCGAATCTGCTTGGAGTCGAGGGGGTTGTCCTCTTGAAGAATTAGAAAAGGAGTTGATGCAGTCTATCAAAGCATTCTGCCTGAAATCAGCAGACCCCTTCTTTAAGACAACGGTATATGGGGTAATCAAAGACTGTAACGTGCGTGAAGACATCTTAAAATATCTCCTTCCTTTGCGTGATGAAACGATGCCTGTATCTGGAGAGATCATCACAGAAGCAGAAGAGGCGTTTGCTGCTCTTAATGAGGACATATGGCTCAGGCTTAGAGCAGAAATAAAAAGGTTTTTCGATCGCCCAGAAACACTTGAGCGTTTCATTGAGATTACATCAGATACGTTCGACATTCCTAACTATAAGCAAGGGTGAGGGCGCGGGCTTGGTCGGCAATGAGGGTGTCAGAGCTGCGCTCGAGTTGTGAGGCTTGGGTCAGCCCCTGCCTTTTGTAGCCCAGGAGGAAGAGGGCTTTGGCGCGGTTAAGCAAGGTCGGTTCGTGCTTAGGGTCTAAGGCGAGAGCTTTTTCAAGATAGTTCAGAGCCGAAAGGTTATTTCCGACTTGAAGGTAAATCGCTCCGAGGGTTTGGAGGTCGTAGGTGTTTTCTTCAGGAAGGATAGCAAGGACTTCAAAAAATTTGAGTGCGTGTTCATACTGTCCTTGCTTGATAAAGGAATAGCCTGCAAAGCGGATATCTTCAATTTGATCTTTGTTCCATCCTAAAAGTTCGATCCAGTTTGTTGTCATGGTTATCCTTTTGAGTATTGATTCCGCCGGGAATTGATCTGGGCGATGAGGGTATCGATCGTTTGGAGGTAGTCAAGGAGGGCAATGAGGCTTTTGGATTGCCGAAGCTCTTCCTCTTCTTCTCGCTCATCTTCCCAGGCAAACTCAGCCCCTTTTCCTTCTTGGCGCCTTTGCGCACGTGCTTGTTTCGAGTTTTCGACTTTGTCGCGGATTTTTTGCATTTGGGCAGAGAGAAACTCATGGGTTCCTAGAGAAGGAACAGCTTGAAAGGTGAAGAGGCGCATTTTCTGTAAATTGTAGCCCATTGGGGGATAAAGAAGCGCCCAAGGAGCAAACCGTTTTGTTACTTGAAAAAGGGTGTCGAACTCCCCTTTATAAAAAGGGTGTGCCACATCCACCTTTGTACTGAGAGAGATGAAAGAGGCTTCTTTTGTATAGGTTTTATCGAGATAAGCTTGGTCTTGTGCCCAACGGACGGAATGTTCTAAGCCAAGATTATCAATTGTTTTCGGTTCTACCATCAGATATTTCCACGCATTTCCCTTATTTATACTCATCTCTGTGTTTTTTCGGTACAACCAAAAAGTGTGAACAACTTTTCCACAGATTTCCACCAGTCTTTTCTTGTTTGTTTTTAGTTGGTTATAAAACTTATCGTCAGGTTTCGACAGAGTTTTTAGACAAAATGATTGCTCATTTTCAAAACCGATGATAGGATGTGGAAATAAGTGGAAAAATTAGTGATTTGGAACCATGAAAAACTTCTTCTTCAACGGATCTACCCATTCGAAGCTTGATGAGAAGAACCGTTTTGTTCTTCCTCAACAGATGCGTTATGGCCTCGTGGAAAACGGAGAGCTGGAGTTTACGATTGCCCTAGGTTTGGGAGGAGCTCTTGCAATTTACCGCAGAAGCGACATCGAAAAAATTGTGAAGAAGTTTCAAGCCAAGCAACACGTTGCCAAATACCAGAAGTTTTTTACTCTTTTCTTTTCCACTCTCCACCACGCAACATGTGACAAGTTGGGACGTGTGGTTCTTCCTCCCGTCCTTAAAAAAGCTGCAGGGATCAAAAGCGAAATCGTCATTGCAGGGGTTCTTAATAAGATTGAGATCTGGCCCAAAGAGAAATATACCTACGACTTGGAAAGTTTTTTGGGTGGAGAAGATAACAGTTTAGCACAGATGACAGAAGAGGCATTTGCCCTTCTTGAGGATCAAGAGAGCGATACGCTCCAAGAAGAGTTTGAGCAGATTGTGACATGAAGCACATTCCCGTAATGCTCAAAGAGAGTTTGGAGATTTTTGAAAGGCAGCAGCTCAAGACATTTTTCGATGGAACGCTCGGAGCCGCGGGGTTTGCAAAGGCGCTTTTGGAAGCGCATCCCGAACTCGAAATGTATTATGGCTGCGACCAAGATGAAAATGCCTTAGCCTTGGCGCAGGAAAACTTAAAAGATTTTGAAGGGAAAGTGACGTTTGTCCACTCGAATTTTAGTCGGTTGGAAGAGGC
>JAGROF010000014.1 GCA_020440405.1 Chlamydiia bacterium | reverse complement strand
AGAAAGCGATAATACCCTTCATTGGCAAGGAAAACCGCTTTGGATAAGCTAGGAGGTAGAGGAGGAGTCATCTCTTCGATTTGCCCTTCACTAGAAGAGTCTACGAGAACAATCCCAAAAACTTTTTCCGGATAGTAGCTCGCAAAAAGCTGCATATTGGCCCCTCCAAATGAATGACCCACAAGAATATAAGGAGGAGGAATATCTGCTCGGATCAAGGCTTGATGCAATTCTTCTACAATCGACTGACTCGTTCGAACAAGGGGGCTTGCGTCGCTCCATCCATAGCCCGCCCTATCGAAACTACACACACGTGCAAATTCCGCAATCTTTGGCTGGACAAGAGACCAGTCTAAAGAGTTAAGCCCCATCCCTGCGTCTAAAATGACAGTCGGAGCTTGCTTTCCTTGGCAGTTGAGGTGCAGTGCGTACCCGCCGATATCTACCATTTCTCCAAGAGGAGGGTAGCGACGCTGATCCACTTTTGTTCCAATCCATTGATACACCAAGCCAATAAGGAGGAGGCAAACGACCGGTGAAATGATAAAAAGCTTCTTTCCCATAACAACTCCTAGATTAGGCTTTTTTGAGGTCCTATTCAATGCGCCCAACTAAGGGTTCTTTCTAAAAGGACTTGAGCAAAATCACTTGCCTCATGAATGTCCCATACCCCTTCATTTTTCTCAATGAGTCTAGAAATGCTGATCGCTTCAATACAAGGTACACTCTTAGGATACTCTTCATCAAACTGTTTTCGAAGCTCTTGAAGCTCTTGCTGGGCTGCTTTTTTTTCATTGGCTGAGTAGCCATTTGTCATCTCTGGAGAATGGGAATAATCTTTTTCTCCAAGCTCTTTATCAAACCACTTAAGTGTGACATACCCCACTTTTTGTGCCTCAAGAGACTGATAAAGATGAGCGACTCCTCGTTTTTCTTCTTTTCCATCGCTCATATATCTCCCATGAGCTTCCCTAGCAATCACCCAAACTCTTGAATATTTCTCCAAAGAACTCTGAATAGAATCCACGAGATTTACATTTCTTGAAAAGAACTCTTTTTGGAGAATTGCATGATATCTATCTTCTCTCTTTTTAAGTTCGGATAAACACTCCTTGGCAACTCCCATTAAGTAATCTAAACGTTTTTGAGGACTGAGTTTCTCGAGTATTTTAAAACGCTCATCCCCATCTTCTGGATAAAAATCATTAAGAATTATTCGAATCCCCGAACTCAGTTCCCTAAAGGTCTCTTCATCAGTATCTCCAAGTAACACAGCAATGTAAGTCGGGAGAACAAAAGCAACATCATGAGTCACCGTAATCAGACGAGCAAAATGGGATTTATGTTCGGTACTGCTTTCTAAATCCCAACTCTTTGAACAAGATCTTAAGGAGTAAGGGAGATATTCAGGTTTATGACTACCTTCATGAAGAACAAAGTCTTGAGGATTCTGATGCTGGCGAATCACTCTTCCATTTAAATGTTCAATATCTTGATGATTGTGTTGCTCTAGTAAAATGATAACCTGAGCTCTCTGAATACGATCTTCTATTGAGTTTCCTTCAATATTCGTCGTAATAACTCGATGGGTTTGATCTACAGTTTCTTCTCCCTTACAAGGATCTCCATAAATGAAATTTTCTAAACTATCAATAATTGCTTCCATAAACACTTCTTCCTAAATTAAAAAGGAAAAGTATACCTCTTAGCATCTTTTTCCGCTACATGCCTGGAGTGATACTGCTCGTGCTTTAAATTTTTTTTAGATACTGTTCAATGCCAGAGGCGATAGATTGGGCCATTTTTTCGACATATCCCGTGTTGGAAAGGTTGGTGTGTTCGGAAGGGTTAGTGATAAATCCCCCTTCGATCAGGATAGCCGGCATATAGGTTTCACGAATGACGTGGAAATTCCCATATTTGACGCCCCGGTTTTTAGCTCCTGTTGCCTCGATCATCTTGTGCAAGATCGTATCAGCCAATTTTTTAGAGGCTACTTGGCGCCACTTGGAACCCCGATTGTAGTAATAGATCTCAATGCCGTGGGGCTGAGGAGATTTATAGGCATTGAAGTGGATACTTACAAAGAGTTTACTCTTGGTATCGTTAGCAATCGCTGTCCGTTTTTTCAAGGGAAGAAAGATATCACGACTACGAGTGAGGATCACCCGATATCCTTTAGAATGGAGGTACTGTTTCACAAGGGTTGCCGTTTGAAGGGCAAGAGCTTTTTCCTTCAGACCCTTCACTTGAGCTCCAATGTCATCCCCGCCATGACCCGCATCAATGACGATGAGTTGTTTTCCTTGCTCTGGAGCTGCAATGAGCTGCGAAGACAAACAGAAAACAGAAAACACAAGGAGTAAAATTTTATACATAGTGATGAGTCTACCAGTCTTACGACTCTACCGTCAAATGAGAAATTTGAGAAGCTACAACGCGGTCGTCAAAAGGAACCCTGCTTCCTCCGATTTTCTGAAAGGGTTCGTGTCCCCGCCCTGCAATGAGAACGGTATCTCCTTTTTGCGCCATAAAGATTCCCCTTTCGATTGCTGCGCGACGGTCCACTTCAATCAAGGCCTCCCGCTTTAATCCTGTAGCAACCTCTTGGCAGATCGCTAGAGGGTCTTCTCCTCTTGGGTTATCTGAAGTGACAATCACTTGATCCGAATACCTTTCGGCGGCCTCAGCCATTAAGGGACGCTTCCCATGATCTCGCTCTCCCCCACATCCAAAGATCGTAATGATTCTTCCTTCTTTCACACTCTGAAGGGTGTCTAAAACCTTCGCTAAGGCCTCTGGAGTATGGGCAAAATCGACAAAAATATTTAGCCCCCGTTCATTAGGGACTCTCTCTAAGCGCCCAGGAATTCCTGGAAAAGAGAGTAACTTCTTTTGCAAGGCGACGAGGGACTCTCCTTTTAAAAGAAGCGCAGCAAATGCGGCCAGAACATTGTAAACGTTATACTGTCCGATTAAAGGAGAAGAGAGAGACACCACGCGGTTTTTATAGTGGAGATCAAAGGTCGTTCCTTCAAGAGAAAAGGCTACGTTTTCTGCTTTGAGATCGGCAGGAGTATTGATTCCATATGTCATGCCTTCTAACCCTTGAAACGCAGGATCATCTGCATTGTAAACAGTGTGCTTGGCCTGCGCGACAAGCTTAAGCTTAGCTTGAAGATAAGCACCCATTGTCCCATGATAATCGAGATGGTCCTGTGAGAGGTTTGTAAAAATCGCTGTCTCAAATGGAATCCCTTCAACACGATTTTGGTCCAGTGCATGGGAGGTCACCTCCATGATGGCTGATTTCAGCCCAGCTTCCTGCATTTCTCTCAAAATCTTATGATTAGTAACCACATCAGCTGTTGTCAACTGAGCAGGAAATTTTTGTTTCCCAATTACTGTTTCAATGGTTCCCATTAATCCACACTTGGGAAGGAGATGATGAATGAGGTAAGCTGTTGTTGTTTTCCCATTGGTTCCCGTAACGCCAAGGAGGTAAAGAGTATTTTTCTCCGTGCCATAATACCGCTGCGCAAGAAGCGCCTCGAGCCGAGATACATCGGAGGAAATAATCTGAACGACTCCTTGTAGAAAAGGATTATAAAAATCGGTGAGGACAGCCACAGCACCGGTTTCAATCGCCTTGGGAATAAATTCTGTGCCATCAAACGCCTGTCCCCGTTTGGCAATAAATAGACTACCTGGAAACACAAATTGAGAGTGGGAAGACAGTCCCGTCACTTCGACTTCACGACTTCCCTTCACTTCAACATCTAGATCTTTGAGGAGCTTTTTAAGTTTCATCCATTCCAATTCTTGTAAAGTTCTTTTAACACTTGCACCTCCCGACTCCAATCGGCTTTTTCAGGATCTGCTTCGGGATGCCCCTTAGGGAGTCCATGAGGATCATCGGGAGGAATTCCCAAATATTGGTAGGTTTTTTGCATGATCCGACGAAAGACTGGAGCCGCACACCTTCCTCCAAAAATAGTCTTGCCGATTCCTGGGAGATAGCGGTATTCCGGTTCATCAATCGCTATATATAGGATAAATTGAGGATCAAATGCGGGAGTAAATCCGATGAAGCTCGAGTAGTGGTCTTTCTTAGAGTAGGTCCCGTTAATAATTTTCTCCGTCGTTCCCGATTTTCCTGCAACGGTATAGCCAGGAATACTCGCACGCCATGAGCCCCCTCCTGGCTTGGTCACCGATTTTAACGCATAAATGATTTCTCGGCTAATCCCAGGATCTAAAAGTTCCTTTCCCTGCTCATGCTGATGAGAGTAAATGACCTTATCTCCCTTTACAATCTTCCGCACAAGTGTCGGTTGCACCGCATAACCCCCATTGACCAAAATCGCATAGGCCCGGAGAAGTTGCAGGCTGTTGCTCAGCATATTATACCCAAATGAGAGAGAGTAAGGGGTTGGTTTGGACCACAAAGCGGTCTGATCAGGGCGAGGCAATAGACCAGAACTTTCACTGGGAAGTTCAATCCCCGTAGGCAGACCAAATCCAAATACCTCTTCTAATTTCTGCCGGTACCACCGATCTCCTAAAGTCGCTACAATCCGCTGCACAAGTTTGGCGCAATAAATATTCGAAGACTTTTGCATCGCCAAATACATATTTAAATACCGGTGGGTCCCCACATCTCGAATGGGGTTTTTCCGCCCTGGAAAATGGCCATCTTGCACAGGAATCATCTCTTTAGGATCAAAGATTCCCTCTTTTCCTTGCCTCTTGAGCTCTTCGTTGGCAAGCATAGCAATCGCCATTGTTAACGGTTTCATTGTCGAACCCAGCTCAAAGCAATCTGTGATCGCTGAGACCTTCGTTGCCTCAGTGAGATCGGGATCATTATAATATTTTCGATACTCTGAAGGGTCAAAAAAGGGATATTGTGCGAGTGCATAGATTTCCCCCGTATGAGGGTTCATCATTACGGCCCATCCCTTCTTAGCTCCCGCCTCTTTAACAGCGCGCTCAATTTCTTCTTCTGCAATCGCTTGAATGTACTGGTTAATCGTTAAATACACATCTGCTCCATCCTCTGGGGGGGTGACGAGAAGCCCCTCTTCCATGGAATTGCTTGGAGAACGAAGGAGAAGCCGTTTTCCCGGTTTCCCTTGAAGCACTTCATCAAAAGCAAGCTCTAGCCCCCCTGTAGGAAGTGCCTGGTGGGTCTCGGGATCTCGATCATCACGGACTGTATGCAAGACAGGTCCAAGCAATTTCCCGTAGGGATAAGCCCGCCTATAATCCTCCTCAAAATAGAGAGCATTGCGAGGGATTTTCTTCCATCTTGCAAAAGGACGCCACCAGCCTAAAAGAAGCTCCTTATCCGCTTCCGTGATCCACATCTTTAGCCGCCGACTCCGACACCTCTTTTCGAAATGCTTACGGATCTCATTTTTCTCCTGCCAGCCAAGAGCCAAGAGTTCTGAAATTTTATCTGAAATCGTGTCTCTTACCCCTTCATGAATTGCAATGGGATCGATATAAAGATGGTGCCTCTTCACATCAAAGACTAGAGGCGTATCGTTTTCAGGATGCCCCTCTTTTAAGGTGTGATTCGCAAAAAAGCGCCCCCGCTTATAAGGTTCCACCACAGAGAACTGATGCTGCGCCCGCGCTTGCCGCGCCCATTTTTTCCCTTCAAGAATTTGCAATTTATAAAACTGAAAAATAATGAAGCAAAACAGGAGAAGCATTGAAAGCGACAAAAACAGGAGACGCCGGAGATCTTTTGCTTTAATTTCTTTCATGGGACCATCACAACCTCTTTAAGGTAAGGGTAATGAAGGTGAGAATACTCTTTTTCTCGAAGTAGACTAATTAAATGCGATGGATTTTCAAAACGTTCGATCTCCAGGCTAAGCTGCCCATTTTCTTCCTCTAGCGTTCTGAGCTGAGCCGCCAGCTCAGGAACCTCCATCTTTAGTTCGGTCAAATCATTGAGCGTATCGATATACGTATAAAGAAATCCCCCCGCAGCAAAGATACAAATCAGAAGTCTGAGCAGTAAGCTTCGATTCACACACTTCCCCCTATCCCGTTACAGCCTTTCGGCCACACGGAGTTTTGCACTGCGGGCGCGGCGGTTTGCCTTGCTTTCTTGAAATGTCGGAATGAGTGGTTTTTTCGTGAGGAGTTTTAGCATCGGATAAATATGGGTTTCCTTCATCTCGATAATTTTCTTAAACGGTTTTGAAGCGGTCCGAAAGAGGTTTTTAACAATGCGATCTTCAAGGCGATGAAATGAAAGCACACCTATTCTGCCTCCGGGAGCCAGCATCTCAATTGCTCCTTTTACCCCTTCTTCAATCGACTCCAATTCTCGATTCACACTGATGCGAAGAGCCTGAAACACCAGCGTTGCAGGGTGAAGCTTCTTTTTACTTCTTCCAATGGCTTCGGAAAGGATCTCTGCAAGCTCTGTCGTTGTTTCAATGGTTTTTTTTCTACGCGCCTGAACAATCGCACGCGCTGCTTGCCGCCACCTTCTTTCTTCTCCATACTCACGGAAAAGATTGCCCAGGTCTTTTTCCGACCATTGGTTGACAATTTCTTTTGCCGTGACCCCTGTTGTAGGATCCATTCTCATGTCTAATGGACCTTCACGGAGGAAACTAAAGCCCCTTTCTCCTTCATCTAATTGCATTGACGACACTCCCAAGTCAAAAAAAA
>JAGROF010000013.1 GCA_020440405.1 Chlamydiia bacterium | reverse complement strand
GACAGTTATGTCGTCTCGGCTTTTTTAAGAGGCCAACCGAATCCTCTGCATGCCATCGGTACTTTGTTTCCAAGTCGAAACCGGTGCACCCCCATCTATCATTATACCATATTTGGGGTTTATGGCACAAAACCCTAAATGCCAGGTGATTGGGTTTTGTAGATATGGATGATATCAGGTTAGTTTTATTGAGGCAAGTGTTGATTATTATATAGAGGAGCGCGTAAACTCTCTTGTTTATAGATAAGGACAGATATGTTTGAGAATCGCAAGGAAAGTTTCCCTGAAAGAGAAGAGCGGATCCAAAAGCTTTGGGAAAAGGAAAAGGTCTTTAAAAAATCTCTTGAGCAACGCGAGAAGGCATCTCTTTTTGCAACGTATGATGGCCCTCCGTTTGCCACGGGGCTTCCCCACTATGGGCATTTGCTTGCAGGAACGATTAAAGATGTTGTTCCTCGTTATAAGACGATGAAGGGGTATTTTGTTCCCCGTCGATTTGGATGGGACACGCATGGGCTTCCTGTTGAGATGGAAATTGAAAAAGCGCTGGAGCTTTCAGGAGCGGCCGATATTGAGCAGTTTGGGATCGCGAAGTTCAATGAAGAGTGCCGTGGGATTGTCATGCGGTATTCTGAAGAATGGAAGAAGACGGTTAACCGGATGGGGCGTTGGGTCGATTTCGATCAGACCTATATGACGATGGACCCTACCTTTATGGAGACGGTTTGGTGGGTCTTTGGAGAGCTTTGGAAGAAGGGACTCATCTATGAAGGGTATAAGGTCATGCCGTTTTCGGCGCAGCTGGGAACACCGCTTTCGAACTTTGAAGCAAATCTCAATTATCAAGATGTCGATGATCCTTCGATTACTGTGGCGTTTCCCTTGATCGATGACCCTGAAACGGCGGTCCTTGTCTGGACGACGACTCCATGGACCCTTCCGTCGAACTTAGCGGTGATGGTAAGTCCTCATCTGGACTATGTGAAGGTGCGCAAAGAGGGGAAGCAGTACATTTTGGGAAAAGAGCGGGTCGACACCTATTTTAAAGAAGGGTGCGAAATCTTAGAAACCTTTAAGGGGAAGAAGCTCGTTGGGAAACGTTATACGCCGATCTTTGATTATTTTGTCCATGAAGCGAGCCCCAATAGTTTTACGGTCATTGCAGAAGAGTCGATTGGAGAAGATGTGGGAACAGGAATTGTCCACTCTGCTCCAGCTTTTGGAGAGATTGACTTTTTTGCCTGTAAAAATGCGGGGATTGAGTTGGTCTGTCCTGTGGATCAAAACGGACGGTTTACGGCAGAGATTCCAGATTTAGAGGGAAAGTATGTCAAAGATGCGGATAAGGAACTCATCAAAAGGATTAAAGAAAAAGGACGTCTGTTCCATCAGGGAACGATTCGTCACAGCTACCCCTTTTGTTGGCGCTCCGATACTCCGTTGATCTATAAAGCGGTGAGTACCTGGTTTGTGGCGGTCGAATTGTTTAAAGATAAAATCGTGAAAAACAATGAGCATATCCACTGGGTCCCTGGACATTTGAAGCATGGCCGCTTTGGGAAATGGCTAGAAAATGCGCGGGATTGGGCGATTAGTCGGAACCGCTACTGGGGAACTCCTATTCCGATTTGGCGGAGCCCAGAGGGGGATATTATTGTAATCAGTAGTGTGGAAGAGCTGGAAAAACGGACAGGAAAAAAGATCAAAGATCTCCACCGTCACCACATCGATACATTGACATTTGAAGAAAATGGAAAGGTTTATTCGCGAGTGAGCGAGGTGTTTGACTGCTGGTTTGAATCGGGGTCGATGCCGTATGCACAGAATCACTATCCATTTGAAAATGAAAAAGAGACAATGGAAGCATTTCCTGCAGATTTCATTGCTGAAGGGCTCGACCAAACACGGGCTTGGTTTTATACCTTGAATATTTTGTCGACGGCTCTTTTTGACAAGCCAGCGTTTAAGAATGTCATTGTGAATGGGATTATTTTGGCTGAGGATGGGGCCAAGATGTCGAAGCGACTCAAAAATTATCCCGACCCTGAGTTGGTCATCAATCAGTATGGGGCTGACGCAGTGCGCCTGTACATGTTGCATAGCCCTGTTGTGCAGGCTGATGATCTTCGTTTTTCAGAACGAGGGGTTGAGCTTGTCCTCAGGCAGTTTCTGATTCCTCTATGGAACGCGTATGTCTTTTTGGCAACCTATGCCAACATTTATAAGTGGAAGCCGAGCGGAAACCGGCCAAAAGCTGATATTGACCGGTGGATTCTTTCGCACCTGCAAAAGTTGATTGCCGATGTTGAAAAGGGAATGGATGGATATGTACTCAGCCAAGCGGTTGACCCTTTTGTGGATTTTATCGATCAACTGACAAACTGGTATATCCGTCGGAACCGGGGCCGTTTTTGGGCTGATGAAGCAACGGACGATCGGGATGAGGCGTTTCAAACCCTTTATACAGTTCTCTATGAACTCTCGAAGGTAGCAGCTCCTTTTGTTCCGTTTATGAGTGAAGCGATTTACCAAGATTTGCGTGCAAAGAAGGACCCTTTGTCTGTCCATTTATGTGATTTCCCTAGTTATGATGCAACGCTTCGAGATGAGGTCTTAGAACAGGAGATGGCTTCAGTCCAAGTGGCTGTGAGTATGGGGCATGCCTTGCGCAAAGAACATAAGCTCAAAGTGCGGCAGCCTCTTCCTAAAGTCCACTTAATTTCGAGTGATCCACAAGTGATTGAGCTCCTTCAGGGGCAGGAGCATCTGATTTTAGATGAGCTCAATGTCAAGGCTGTGGAATATCATGCAGATGAAAAGGGGTTTGTCGATGTGTCGATCAAGCCAAACTTTAAAACATTGGGGCGGCGTGCAGGGCCTTTGATGAAAAAGGTGCAAGCAGCGATTTTAGCGTTAGAGCCTCATGCTCTCGACAGCGGATCATATGTCCTGGACCTAGATGGGGAATCTTTTCCGATTAAGCAAGAAGATGTCTTGATGGATCGGAAAGTGAAGGAAGGGACCATTGCGGCAACGGAAGGAGGGCTAACAATTGCTCTCGATACAACCTTGGATGAGGCGCTTAAGCTTGAGGGGCTCGCACGTGAAATCGTTAATAAGGTCAACACGCAGCGTCGCGCCCTGCAATTTGATGTGACGGACCGGGTGAAAATGGTTATCGATACGACCCCTTATGTGCAGAGGTGCTTTGAGGAGCATTATGACTACATTGTTGGGGAAGTTTTGGCAACGGAGATTCTCTTTGAAGCGACTGAAGGAGAGACATGGGATTTAAATGGAGAGCAGGCTATCATTTCACTCGAAAAGCAATAGGGGCTTTTCTTTTTCTTGTGTCGACGTCTTGCTATGGCATCGACTTTGAGGATTTTGCTCCCTTTCAAGGGAAGCTTTCCAAAGAGTATGTGAGGGAAAAGATTGCTAAGTTTCTTCAGTACTCTCCAGAAATTCAACACTATTTTTCTATTGAAGAAGAGGCTTTAGCTCTTTTTGCGTCCCCCGAAGCGAAAAAAGAAGGCGTTTCTGAATACCGTTTAGCGTTTGGGGTGGAAGTTCCAGGAAGTTGCATAGGATTTCATAAGCCGCTTCAGGAAATGAAAATCGCTATTGATCCTGGGCATTTTGGAGGAGAGTGGGCACAGCTTGAAGAGCGGTACATTGACCTTGAATACCAGGGAAAACGCTGCGTGTTTGATGAGGGGACGCTGACGCTTTTAACAGCGCTTCTTTTGAAAGAGAAGCTGGAAAAAGTGGGGATTACGGTTCTTTTAACGCGCACAGAAAAGGGAAAAGGGGTGTATCCGGAAAACTTTTTTGACTGGTTAAAGAAGCATCCTGAGCTTTGGAAGAAAGGGGTTTCGTTATCTTCGCTTTTTCGGGGGCATTATAATCGGTTAGATTTGAGACAGCGGGCAGAAATGATCAATGCATTTAAGCCTGATTTGACCTTTGTGGTTCATTACAATGCAGTGGATGATGAGAAGCCAAAGAATTTCAATCTTGTGTTTATCCCTGGAGCCTTTTGCGATAAAGAACTTGAGGCAGCTGAAGATCGTTACCATTTTCTCCGTTTGATTTGCACACAAGATTTGGAACAATCTTCGCAACTTGCTGAGCATTTGATTGGGGAGTTTTCTAAACACTTGGAGGTTTTCCCGTTTAATGCTTCCCTTGCTAATAGTTTGAAGAGTGGAAAGGGGATCTATTGTCGCAATTTGTGTTTAACCCGACTGATTCATGGGCCGGTCTGTTATGGGGAAACACTTGTTCAAAATCATCAAGAGGAACTCTTAAAACTTTCTCAAGCCGATGGGGTGGTGGAAGGAATGCCATGTCCTCAGAGGGTTTTTGAAGTTGCCCAGGCATATTATGAAGCACTCATGACATATTTAGGAGGTGAGCCATGCAACCCGAGCCGCTAGAAATTGGAGATACCATTGCACTTGTTGCCCCTGCCTCATGGTGTGAGGGGTTTGAAGAAACCGCCGAGGTTTTAAGGGAGAGGGGGTTTCGCGTCAGAATGCCTTCGAATTTAGAGGAGCGTTTTGCGTACTTTGCAGGAACAGACCAGCAGCGCGCCGATGCGTTTATGGAGGCGTGGAAGGACCCAGAGGTGAAGGCGGTTTGGTGTATTCGAGGAGGATATGGTTCAGGGCGAATTTTAGATCTTTTAGATTATGAGTATATCCGGGAGCATCCCAAAATTTTTATTGGGATGAGCGATATTACAGCGCTCCATACAGCGCTCCTCCAAAAGACGGGGCTTGTGACGTTTTTAGGCCCTGTGGCGTCTTGGGCCTCTGATGCGCTCGATGTGTGGGAGATTATTCAGCAAGGAAAAGTAGGGACCTATGAAAACGCTTTCCCGTTTCAAACGATTGTAGGGGGACGAGGAGAAGGGGTGCTTGTGGGGGGAAACCTGGCCTTGATCAGTGCTCATGTGGGAACTGAGTGGCAGCTTGAAACAAAAGGAAAGCTTTTGATTTTGGAAGATGTTGGGGAAAAGGTTTACCGCTTGGATCGGATGCTCAATCAACTCAAGCAAGCACGAATGCTTGATGACTTAGCAGGGCTCATTTTAGCCTCGTGGGATTCCTGTGAGGTGGGAGAAGAAGGGTGGACCGCCGAACAGGTATGTCGGGATTACTTCTCCAATGCCCACTACCCAGTGGTTTTTGGATTTCCTTCAGGACACATTGAAAATCAAGTAACCCTTCCCCTTAATTGTCGGTACGCATTAAATGGGGAGACGGGGGAGTTGACACTTCTGGAGCCGGGCGTAGCATATAGAGCGCACCCACAAGTCCAATCGCAATCCCCACTCCAAGAATCGTGAGGGGAGACCAAAAGCTACAGCAAATTCCCCCTAGAACAGGGGCGAGAAGTCCGCGGAGCCCGACCATTAAAATGTTGACGCTTGAAAACTTCGAGCTATCTTCTTTAATGGCAAATAGAGTGCCAGAAAGATGCCAGATGAGATGGCTTCCAGCCTGGGCAACTCCATAAAAAAGAAACGCGATATTCACCCAGAAAAGATTAAAAATAGCGCAGAGAAGGGCAAGAGGGAAAAGGCTAAACCCAAAGATAATAGCCGCTGTCAAATGATTCACAGAAAAACGCCCCATCCCGCGTCTCCATAGGAAAGAGGTGGCAACCACTCCGATTCCCATCCAGATATAGCGGGCAATCGCGAGCTGGTCGTGAGACATGTTCAAAGTATCTGCATAGTAGATATGGATAGCAGGGGTCATGAACATAAGGGCAAACCCTCCGAGCATAAAGCCCCATTGAAATCGGGCAAAATCTGGGCGCGTACGCATGAGGTGGATGGTATCTTTAATCGGCTGCAAAATCCGGTTAGTCGAAATGGGGAGGATATTGTCGTCTTGTTTGAGGTGGGCTGGAAGGGGGATGCGCATTTGAATGAAGGTGCTTGAAAGAGAAAGAATCGCTGAAAGGGCAAAGAGAATCTGCCACGCTCCTTGGTGGATATCGAGAAGCTTTCCCACAAAGAGTCCCAAGCAGATGCTTTCGATAAATCCTAGGACATAGAGGCGAGAAAAAAGCTTTTCTCGAGGACCTTTTTCAAGATTGAGCTTCAAGATTT
>JAGROF010000012.1:273-2889 GCA_020440405.1 Chlamydiia bacterium | reverse complement strand
GCTAGTTCTAAACATTTGATTTCTTCTTCTAAGTCACCTTCTGTTCGGTAAACTAGAGATTTCCCCAAGTATTCCAGTGGAGCTCCTGGAGTGCCGTGCAGCTTTTCAAACTCATCAAGCGCGCGCCCAAAAAACTCCTCTTTTTTTTCCTCGCTCGCCTTATTTTTTGCCTGTTCTAAAATGGTGATTCCTGCTCGAAACAGCGCTTCTCTTCCTTCAGCACGTCCCTTAAACGAGTGGGCAATGCGGCGGTATTCAGATAAAGCTTTTCCGTAGTCTTTGCTCGTTAAAAAGGCATCGGGGATCGACAGGCAATTCACCATCACGTTTTGGCTTCCAAACAAGATGTGAATCTTTTCTAAATTGAAATCAGTATCGCGAAGCAGCATTCCTAAATGGCCTCCAACAAGAGGAATATGGCTGACATAACTCAGCACCAAATTCCCATCGATCAAAAGACGGACATTATTTTCAATTTTTTCGATTGCGATGGCATACGTTCGTTTTGGCTCGAGAGCGATTTCCGGAATGTGCATCACCTCGACGTTGGAGCGAAAAAGGGTACAAGAAGGATTTTTTTTCGTACCAATCCACAAACAGTATCCATCTTCTAACCCTTTTCGCTCACTTGGTTCTGGAATGCAAAGAAGAAAGCCCACACCTAAGCAGGGTTCTTCGATCTCAAGCGTTGCTTCGATCCGGATGTTGCCCGAATAGGACTCTTTTGAGATCATGAGCATAACCCATTCGAGAACATTAGAAATCCGTGAAACAGCCATATGTTTTGAAAGGAGAACGTTTTCTTGAAATTCCCAATCTTCCGCATGTTCGATCTTAAGCGTTGTTGTTGGGATCCAATCAGGGCAGCCTTCAATATAATTTTCGAGCTGCTCGATCATTTCATGCACCGATTCGTACCGCTTACTTGGGTCAGGCTGTAAACACCGTTTTGCAATGTGCGACAGTTGAGAGGGAATATCTCGGTGTGGAGCGACCTCTTGAGGTTCAATCCATCTTTCGAGTTTCATTTGTTTCCGAAAATCTCGAAGCGATGGACGGATGAAGGGGAGACGCAAGGTAAGTAATTGGTACAAAATAACCCCTAGTGAATAGATATCTGTCTGCTCATTAGCCGGTTGTCCTAGCGCCCGCTCAGGCGCCATGTAACCAACCGTTCCCACCACCTTGCCGGGCTTGGTCAAATCATGAGGAGAAGAAGTAGGGACTTCATTTGACTCTTCTTCCTCTTCATGTCCCATAGGAAGGGCAATACCCCAATCGAGGATCATGACCTCGCCAAACTTTCCCACAATGATATTTTCTGGCTTTAAATCCCGATGCAAAAAACCCTTCGAATGGGTGTAGTGCATCGCTTGGCAGACACTTAAAAAGATACGGATGAGAGCTGGAATTGACGAACCAATAGGGTGAGGAGTGTCACCAGCCTTTTCCCTATCACGTGTCAGTTTGAGAATTTGCTTGAGAGTATCACCTTCGACATAAGGCATTGTGTAATAAATCTGATCTTCATCTGCATGCAACGTATAAATCGGGATAATTGAGGGGTGGGCCAATTGCGCCGCAATTTTAGCCTCGCTCAAGAACCGTTTTTTGATCGTAGGGTACCGGATGAGCTTTTCTAAAATGCGTTTGAGTGCAACCTCCCGTTCACAAACAGGATCCTTTGCTAAAAAGATCTCACCCATGCCTCCTTTTCCAATGAGACGTATGAGATCGTATTTTCCAATCTTTTTTGGCAGACTATCGCTCATGTCTGTTATTTCTAGATAATGACGTTAAATGCTATTTTGAGAAATAGCTCTTCCTAGGGAAAATTTCATCGTTGTCCTGCTTCGACAACCCACTATCGGGGTTGCCTGTATCGGACGCCTTGAACTTCCCTCCTAGGAAGAGCTATTTCTCAAAGTATCTTTTAAACGACATTATCTAAGAACAAAAAGGAAAACTTTTCAATAACTCTTTTCCTTGTTATCCTCACTCACATGACGAAAAAGCAAATTGTACTAACCGGAGACCGCCCAACAGGTCCCCTTCATCTTGGACACTATGTCGGATCTTTGCGCTCTCGCGTTGAGTTGCAAGACTCTTGCTTGCAATTTGTCATGATTGCCGATATGCAAGCGCTTACAGACTATGCAAAAGAGCCCCAGCGTGTCCGCGACAGCGTTCTTCAAGTTGCGCTTGATTATCTCGCAGTTGGGATTGATCCTGAAAAAACCGTCATATTTCTCCAATCACTGATTCCTGCTCTTTCAGAGCTCACGATGTATTACCTCAATTTGGTAACATGGAATCGTCTTAAGCACAACCCCACTGTGAAGCAAGAAATCAAACAAAAGGGATTTGGAGAAAGCGTTCCTGCAGGATTCATGACCTATCCCGTTTCACAGGCCGCCGACATCACCGCATTCAAAGCTAACCTCGTTCCTGTCGGAGAAGATCAACGTCCTATGATCGAGCAGACGAATGAAATCGTCCGATCTTTCAATCGCATTTACGAAACCGATGTTCTTGTTGAAGCCGAGGCCCGCATTCCTAAAATTGCCCGTCTACCTGGAATTGATGGCCAAGCCAAAATGAGCAAGTCGCTCAACA
>JAGROF010000012.1:0-204 GCA_020440405.1 Chlamydiia bacterium | reverse complement strand
GATCCAAGCCACCTCCGCGTCGAAGATCCAGGAAAAGTAGAAGGAAACCCCGTTTTTGACTACCTCGATGCTTTTGACACGAACATCGAAAAAGTACAAGAGCTCAAAGATCATTATCAGCGTGGGGGATTAGGCGACTCAGTCGTGAAAAAATACCTTCTCGAAGTTCTCATTGAATTTTTAGAGCCGATCCAAAAAAGGCGC
>JAGROF010000011.1 GCA_020440405.1 Chlamydiia bacterium | reverse complement strand
ATGCCGATGCCGAGCCCGCCGGTGGGGGGCATCCCTTGACAGATCGCTTCGATAAACTCTTCGTCCATGGGATTGGCTTCATCGTCTCCCCCCTCGCGGAGCTTATTTTGCTCTTCGAGGAGGTGGCGCTGCAAAGCGGGATCATTAAGTTCAGAGTAAGCATTGCAAAACTCATAGCCTAAGATAAAGCTTTCAAAGCGCTCGACAAACCGTTCTTCCCGGAGCTTGGGGTCGCGGTGCAGCTTACAGAGGGGAGTGGTTTCAATCGGATGATCAATGATGTGGTGAGGTTGAATCAAGTGGTGCTCGGCAAACTCTTCAAAGAGGTAGGCAATGAGTTTTCCACGCGGGGCGGTTTGGAGCTTTTCGTCTTCGATTTTTCCCTTCAGTTTTGCTTTCATCTCATCGTCTGACAGCACATTGGGGTCGATATTTCCGTATTCACGGATGGCGTCTTTCATCGAGAGGCGTTTCCAGGGGGTTTTAACGTCAATGAGGTGCTCGTTACCTTGTTTATCTTTTCGCATTCCAATTTCTGTTGTTCCGTAAAGCTCTTTTGCGAGATAGGCAAAGAGATTTTCTGTCATTGTCATCACATCGTTGTAATCCCAATAAGCTGCATAGGATTCGAGCATGGTGAACTCGGGATTGTGTGTCCGATCAATTCCTTCGTTCCGGTAAACCTTTCCAATTTCAAAAACCTTAGAAAGCCCTCCTACAATGAGTTTTTTAAGGGAAATCTCAATGGCAATGCGGAGATACATCTGTTGGCTCAGTGCATTGAGCTCTGAGATAAAGGGGCGAGCTTCGGCTCCACCATAGATATTTTGCAAAACGGGCGTTTCCACTTCCATAAAGCCCAAGTCTTCCATATAGCGGCGGATCTTTGAGACTAAAAAGCTGCGCGTTTTTAAGCGGTGAACAGATTCAGGATTAGTGATGAGGTCAAGCCACCGTTTCCGATACCGCGTTCCTTTATCGGTCAGCCCTGCATGTTTATCGGGAAGGGGAAGAAGTGTTTTACACAGGAGGGTGACTTCTTTAGCGTAGATGGTGAGTTCCCCTTTCTGGGTGCGGAATAGGTGTCCTTCGACTCCCACAATGTCTCCCAGGTCAATCTTTTTCTCGATAAATTTGAGGGGAGATTCTCCATCAGGGAGTCCCTTGACTTGGGTGAGGTCTTTGTTAAACATGACCTGGATGCGTCCTGTCTCATCTTGGAGTTGTGCAAACGCATTTTTTCCCATGGCGCGGAAAAGAACCATCCGTCCAGCAACGCAAGTAAGATCGGTTTTTCCCTCTCCAGCCGCCTCACTTTCTCCTACAGCAGACCCCTCGAATTTATCTTGCAGGGTGCGCATCTGATGCGTCGGCTCATACTTATGCGGATAGGGATCCATCCCCATGGCGTAGATTTCTTTGAGCTTTTCCTTCCGCGTTTTAAACGCCTCGTGGGAGTGGTAATCGGGTTCAGGGGCATCGATTGCAATCTTCCGATTGTCTAGGTTTGAAGCGTCGCATAGAGTCGAGATCTCTTTATCGAGATAATAAAGCTCCGCTTTTCCCCCACAATATTTTTGGATGAGCTTACTGAGTTCTTGAAGCGCTTTTTTGATTTCCCCGGGGCGTGTATGAGTGAGACCTTCAATGACTAAGGAAATGTTTTGACTCTCTTCAGTGATCTTTGAGGTGTCACTTTCTCGCCAGTTCCAGGCTTTACACAGCACTTCAACATCATCGCGGTAAATGATTTCTCCCGCTTGAGCAGTTTCTTCCTCGCGGGACCCAAGTGTGATAAAGCGTTCCCCTCCCTGGGCAGAGGCTAGGCGAATGTCTCCCTTGATTTTGTCTAAGTCATCTGCCCCTGCAGGAAGGGCATACTTGACGGAGATCATATTGTAAAGGTTGACCACGGGATTGATGTTGGGAAGGCCTTTTCCGCTGATGACACGTCTTAAAAGAGCTTCTGCTGAACACCGGTAAGAGGAGGGCTTATAGCCAAAAGCCTTATAGGCCTCTCGCCAATCCACAATTTTTGGCTCTTTCGCCAGTTCTTTTTCCTTGTAGTGAGCTTGCACTTTTTCAAAAGTTTGCTCCATCAGCTTAAGGATGTCTTCCGCGCTGCCACGGTTATCCAGTCCTTTCACAACTAAGACCCCGACTTTTAAGTCAGGGTATTTTTCAATCACAGAGGGTTCTATATAAAATTTCATAAGCGTTATGATAGCGAACTTTTTCACTAAAATCTAGAGAAAAAAATCTTTTTAGAGTTAGATTGTGTCGCCATAAATGACTCTATGTGATTCCATTGAAAGGAGGAGTGCTTAAGATTTCCTGGATATCATTTTCATAGGCAGAAATTGGTGCATTATTGTTAAGATCGAACGTCATTTGAGTCCCAATAGAAGCTACGGTATCCCCCCAAGGACCTCCTGAAAGAAAAGAGGAAACTGCAATGAGCTCTCCCTTAGCTTGATCCACGACATTAGCATTAGGAGAATTGAGTTCTTGGCTGACGGCATTCAATCCCGCGACCATCACACGGTTGAGCGTTGCTTCACTCATTGTGGGGTTTGTCTGTGCCATATTTGCAATATCCTTTGAGACTTGTGAGAGTTGGTCGCTACTAAGAGTGTTCCCTGGACTTTTCATGATTGTGTTATAATCTTGTTGGAATTGTGTAAAAGCCTGATCGAAAGAAGAGCATGATGGAGATTCGTTATCAATCATCCTCAGGAAGTAGAAAATGCCACTGAGTTGATCTTTTGATAAGCTGCCTCCAGGAGGAGATTGAAGAGTATTACTCAATCCTTGCAACTCGCTTTCTAGAGACACATCTCCGCCCCCACTCCCTTCGCTAGGAAATCCTGCTCCTGAAACAGACGAAACACTATCAACCATTACAAACCTCCTGATGTACTTTTAATACTAGATTTTTTAATGATAAGGATCAAGGAGAAGGTTTGATGAATTTAAAACGAGCTGTTTTCTTTTTGATAGTTGTGGGGGCGCTTTTTGCAGCTGATAAGCGGCAAGAGGAGCTCGACGCACTCCGCCTTCCGGAAAAAATAACGGGAGCGGGGTGGAATCGGATTGGGGTGCGGGATCACTATGGGGTGAATGTGCCTCTTCTTTCGCTGCATAGCAAGCAGGATAGTGGGTGTGGAGAGTTTCATGATCTCTTTCCCTTAATCGATTGGCTCCATGCGCTTCGAATGGATATCTTGCAGCTGCTCCCTTTGAATGACACGGGACCGATTGCTTCTCCTTATAGTCCGCTGTCCCTTTATGCGTTGCATCCGATCTATCTTTCGCTAAAAGCTCTTTCTGACGTTCGCAAAGCCCCGGATGAATTGTGGGAGATTTTGAAAGAGCTGAAGGCAATGAATCAGACAGAGCGGGTGGATTATGAGAAGGTGCTCGAGAAAAAGACGACTTTTCTTGAAGGATATGTGAGTCATTTTAAAGAGAGCCTTATGGAGCGGGCTGAATACCAGGAATTCATGAAAAGTGCGTCGTATTGGATTACCGATTATGCCCTCTATAAGGTTTTGGTCAGCAAGCTTGGCGCGTCTTGGATGAAGTGGCCTGAGGAATATCAACACCCAACACCTGAAAAAATGGCCAAGCTAAAAACGCAGTTTGCTGAGGAAATGGTCTTTTATCAGATCGTGCAATCGCTATGCTTTGAACAGATGGAAAAAGTGCACCGGTATGCTAATCAACATGGGGTGTTTCTCCTGGGGGATCTGACCATTCTTGTCGATACCAATAGCGAGGTGGTGTGGCAACATCCCGACTTTTTCAAAATCGATTTCAGTGTGGGGGTTCCTCCAGAGACTGGATTTCCTGAAGGGCAGTACTGGGGCCTTCCTCCGTATAATTGGAAGGTTATTGAGGAAAGCCAGGATCCAATGCTTACACAACGGATCAAATGTTTTAGCCGTTTGTATGATCTGTACCGCCTCGATAGCTGTCTGAGTTATTTTGCGCAGTTTGAAATTCCGATTGGAAAGCACCCGATTCAAGGAGCCTATGTTCCTGCAAATGGGGAGGAGGCGTTTGCGAGTGGCAAGCGGATCTTAACGTCGTTTATTCAAGCAGCGCCCCATTTTCTTCCCTATGCAGAAGCTTTTGCGATGTCTCCTAAGATGTACCAGCTGCTTGAAGATTTTGGAATTGCAAAACTGAAAACCTATATAGGAACAAATACTGTTCATTCAGCAGATGATCTCCTCTATAATGGGGAAGAACTTCCCTTGCTTGGGTTCTTTATGCTTTCCAATCACGACAATATGCCCCTCCAAAAATGGTGGGCGCAGCATCCAGCAAAAGCAACCCTTCTTGCAAAACACTATGGCTGGAAGTACACACGGAACCTGACAACCGCGCAACAAAAATTCCTTATCCAAATGACCTATAGCGCGCGTCCGATCTTTCACGTCAACATGCTTTATGATCTTATTCCTGCGTCCTTGGCGTACCCTCCCGAGAAACAGGGAATCAATGTTCCTGGGACCGATTCGGAGATGAATTGGACCTACCGCTTTAAACTGTCTGTTGAAGAGATCACGACAAATCAGCTGATTCGTTCTTTAGCAATGCCTTCTTTAAAAGAAAATGGAGGTGGGGTCAACGTCGATCAAAAGACGGATGGAGCGCGGAAGGGCAGCGGCGCGCTCAGTGGCACTTAATATCGAGGAGAGGAGAAGGGGTTTATTTCCTTTGATCAGTAGCTTAAAGCGAAAGTTATCTTTGATTTTTGCATACCCACAAGGGATGACAGGATAGAGAGAAAATTCAGAGGGAAGCTTTTCAAGAAGGCGCATGTGAAACGTGTCGGCGGCACGTTTGACTGCTGCTTCATGTTTTCCTGAAAAGACAAGCTTGGTGAGGCGCGTGAAAGGAGGAAAAGCAAAGAGCTTGCGCGATTCCATTTCTTCGTTAAAGAAGGTGTCGTAGTCTTCGGTGGAGGCGTGATGGAAAACCGGATGTCCTTTGAGAGAGGATTGAATAATGACCTCTCCCTTGAGGTCTCCCCGCCCGGAGCGGCCTGAAACCTGGGTGAGAAGCTGAAAAACATTTTCACTGGAGCGGAAGTCGGGGAGGTTGAGGGCACCGTCAGAATTGAGAACGCCGACAAGGGTAACGGCTGGGAAGTGAAGCCCTTTAGCAATCATTTGGGTTCCAATGAGGACGTCAGCTTTTCCCGAGCGAAATTGTTTGAAGAGAAGGTCATGACTTCCCTTATGGCGGGTGGTATCACCATCCATCCGCAGGGTCCGAATGTCAGGGAAAAGGGCATGAAGGGTCCGTTCCACCTGTTCGGTTCCCACCCCTTTAAAGTGAAGGGTTGCGGTGGCTTTGCAAAGGGGACACTCGGTAGGGGGAGGAGCAAGGACATAGGAACACAGATGGCAGGAGAGGTGGTGGGTTTTTTTGTGATAGGTGAGGCTGACTGAGCAGTGGGGGCATTTTACACTTTCGCCGCATCCCGCGCACATCTGAAAGGTATGATATCCCTTCCGATTCAGGAAAAGGAGGGTTTGTTCCCCTCGAGAAAGGCGCGTTTTGATCCCTTCAATGAGATCGGAACAAAAGAGCGTAAACCCTTCGGCTTTGGCATATTCTGCTTTCATGTCGATCAACTTGACTTGAGGCATCACGGCATTTTTTGCCCGTTTCTTTAAGGTCAGCAGGGAGTATTTACCCCCTTTTGCATTGGCATAGCTTTCAAGAGAGGGGGTGGCACTTCCTAAAACAACAGTTGCCTTTAAAAGCTTGCCCCGCATGATCGCCACATCGCGCGCGTGATAACAAGGGGCCTCGTCTGTTTGCTTGTAAGAGGACTCATGCTCTTCATCAACGATAATGAGTCCTAAGTTTTTAACAGGGCTAAAGATCGCAGAGCGGGCCCCGACAACAATTTGAATCTCTCCTTTACGGATGCTGTGCCAGATGTCGAACCGCTCGCCATCACTTAGGCGGTGATGGAGAATCCCAATTTTCTCTGTGAAACGGGATTTCAGCCGCTCGATCGTTTGTGAGGTGAGGGCGATTTCAGGAACAAGGAGGATGACCCCGAGCCCTTC